>CAYSVF010000035.1:0-12860 GCA_964434415.1 uncultured Parvibaculum sp. | reverse complement strand
GCGACGTGCAGAACGAGGCCGCCGCGGCGGGCTCCTCAAGCTCCGACTGGCAATCGCTCAGAACCTCCAGCGGCGGCGGACAGGGCAATGACGAGTTCTCCTTCGAGGCCACGCTGACACGCGAGGCGACGCTGTCGGAACATCTCACCGAACAGATGCAGATGTCCCTCAAAGTGCCGCAGGACCGCCTGATCGGCGCCTATCTCATCGACCAGGTGAACGAGGCGGGCTACATCACCGCCGATATGGACGAGGTCGCGGAGCGGCTCGGCGCGGAAATCGAGGACGTGCTCAGCGTGCTCGAGGTTCTGCAAGGCTTCGAGCCGGCAGGTATCTGCGCCCGCAACCTGAAAGAATGTCTCGCGATCCAGCTTGCCGAACGCGACCGGCTGGATCCGACCATGAAGAGCTTCCTCGACCATCTGGATCTTTTCGCCAAGCGCGACTTCGACCAGCTCATGAAGGTTACCGGCGCCGACCGCGACGACATCGCCGGCATGATCGAGGACATCCGCTCCTGCAACCCCAAGCCCGGTCTTGCGTTCGGCGGCGAGCCCGTGGTGCCGGTCATTCCGGATGTGTTCGTGCGGCGGGGATCGGATGGCGGCTGGCTCGTCGAGATCAATTCCGAAACGCTGCCACGCGTTCTCGTGAACCAGCAATATTACGCGGAAGTCTCCAGCCTCGCGGACGCCAAGGCCAAGGCCTATGTGTCGGAGTGCCTCAACAATGCGAACTGGCTGGTGAAGAGCCTCGATCAGCGCGCGCGCACGATCCTGAAAGTGGCGTCCGAAATCATCCGGCAGCAGGATGCGTTCCTGATGTATGGCGTGCAGCATTTGCGGCCACTGAACCTGAAGACGGTGGCGGACGCAATCTCGATGCATGAATCCACCGTCAGTCGCGTCACCTCGAACAAATACATCGCCACACCGCGCGGCATTTTCGAGCTGAAGTATTTTTTCACCTCGGCCATCGCCGGGACGGAAGGCGGCGCGTCGCATTCGGCGGAGTCCGTGAGGCACCGCATCAGGGAACTGATCGACTCGGAGCGGCCCGATGCCGTCCTTTCCGACGACAACATCGTGGAAATCCTGAAAGGCCAGGGAATCGACATCGCCCGACGTACGGTCGCCAAGTACCGGGAAGCCTTGAATATTCCCTCCTCCGTCCAGCGGCGGCGGGAAAAGAAGGCCTATGCCTGAACGGGCAGGCGCCGCGCAGCCGCGCCGCCACACACCCCATAACTTATTGATACAAAACGGTTTTAAGGCTATATAAGGGTCCCGGTTGACACCTTATGACGGCCCCACTAGTTTCCACGCGCTTGATGACGGCGTGGCAGATAGAATCTCCGCGACGCGGCAGATAGCAGAAGCCAATCCTGCCTCGGGGCGATGCCCATCGGACAGGGCGGCGCGCTTTGCCACAGGCAGTCCATCGGGACATTGCGACCCGGAAAGGTCTCTCAATGCAGGTTCAGGTCAGCGGCCATCATCTCGACATCGGAGATGCGCTCCGCACCCATGTTACCGACCGGCTCGAAGCCGCCGTCGACAAATATTTCGATCGCCCGGTAGATGCGAACGTCACCATCACCAAGGATGGTTTCAACTATCGCGCGGATTGCGCGGTGCATCTGAGCTCCGGCATGTATGTGAAAGCCGAGGGTCAGGCGACGGAAGTCTATGCCGCCTTCGACGCCGCGCTGGAGCGGCTGGAAAAGAGGCTGCGCCGCTACAAGCGCAAGCTGAAAAACCACAACAACCACAACAAGCCGGAACTTCCCGCCGAGACGGTGCCGTCCTTCGTGATCGAAGCCGTTGCCGAGCACGAGGAAGTCGAAGAAGACGCTCAGCCCGTCATCATCGCCGAGGGGACGACGGACATTCCGAAACTCAGCGTCGGCGACGCCGTGATGCGCATGGATCTGAGCGACGCTCCCTTCGTCATGTTCCGCAATGGCGATGGCGGCCTCTGCCTCGTTTACCGGCGTCAGGACGGCAATATCGGCTGGATCGATACCAGCCGCGATTCACAAAAGGCTTGAGACCGTGAGAAGCTTTACCGCTCTAGCCAGCGCACGCCCCCTGCCCGGCACCCGACCGGCGCACCGGGCAGCGCATCGGCCACAGCCTCAGCAGAACAGGGTGCGGATCATGGAGCTTGAAGATCTGGTACGGCCGGAGGGGGTGCTAGCGCATCTCAAGGTCACCAGCAAGAAGCAGGCGCTGCAGGAGCTCGCCGCGCGCGCGGCAGGCCTCACCGGCGTATCCGAGCGCTCTATTTTCGAAACGCTGCTCGAGCGCGAGCGTCTGGGCTCCACGGGCGTGGGTCAGGGCATTGCCATTCCTCATGGCAAGCTGGGCGAACTGGACCGGCTGCACGGGCTGTTTGCGCGGCTCGACACGCCGATCGACTTCGAATCGGTGGACGATCAGCCGGTGGACCTGATTTTCCTGCTGCTGGCGCCGGAAAGCGCGGGCGCAGACCATCTGAAAGCGCTGGCGCGCGTATCGCGCCTGCTCCGGAACAGTGCGGTGGTGGAAAAACTCCGCGCGACCGACGATGCCGCTGCGCTTTACGCCATCCTGACGGAACCCGCTGCGACAAACGCCGTCTGAGCGCACCGCGCGCCGCGACACGCAAAAGCCCCGCCGGAGACGGCGGGGCTTCGCATTTTCAGGCAGTTGCGTCGATCAAATGGGGCACCCCGGTCAGTGGACGCTGACGGGCTCCATGTCGTACTGACGCGCGCCTGCAAAGGCCGCGTCGCGATTGTCCAGCACGGCCATGCGCTCGCCATTGGCGGCGTGGACCGAATACAGAACTGTATCGGCGGGTACGTTGATCTCGTTGCCGAATTCCGACACCAGGTCGCCTGCCAGCACCTCGCGCACATAGACGATGTTGCCCACGCCCGCATTGGCGAACGCCTCGTCGCTCAGTGTACGCAGATCCTCCGCGCCCCAACCGGCATTCGGTATTTCGTTTCCGGTCTCGTCGATCCGGTCATTGTCCTTACGCATATCATACTCCTTTCAGACGGCTCGCCGCGGGTCTTGACTCAGCACCGCACGACGACCTCGACGGTCGTTTCATTGCCACGCGCCTTTTCCGCGGCGCGCTTCAATTCAGACCGCATCCTCCTCGATCCGTTTGCGCCCGGGCTGCGAGGAAGAGATTGTCGACCCCTTGATTCTTCCGCCGCCGTCATCGATTTCGATACGGCGAACCGTTCTCGCCGGTTCAGGGCGAAGAAGGTCGATGATCAGAAGACCGTGCTCCAGTCGGGCGCCGACGACCTCCACACCTTCGGCCAGCACGAATTTGCGCTGGAACTGTCGGGCGGCTATGCCGCGATGGAGATAGTTCGTCTCGTTCTCCTCGCGCTGGCGGCCCTGAATGACGAGCTGGTTGTTCTCGACCGTGACGGATAGTTCGTCCCGGGAGAAGCCGGCAACCGCCAGCGTGATGCGCAGCAGGTCCGTCGCGGCGCCTTCGCCTTCATGGTCCGGCGCAGGCAGCTGCTCGACATTGTAGGGCGGATATCCATCGGAGGATTTCGCCACACGGTCCAGAAGTTGCTCGATCTGTTCAAAACCAAGCAGAAACGGGCTGTTGAACTGCGTCATACGGCTCATGGCCTTCAAAGTCCTCTTCCAAGCGACTTTGGCTCCGCCCTGCGGGCACCCCGCAAGGCACGGCCCCGGGATGGGCACCGTTCCATAAGATGTGGTAATTCCGTCGCGCCGTTGCAAGTTCATCGCACCGGCGGGGCGCAGGCGGCCGGCGGGAGCGCGCGGCGCGAAATTCGTGCCGCGAACTCAAGGGTTTAGCGTGTGCCGCCCAACCGCCAGGGTATTGGCCCCAATTTTTTAGGGATTATGCGCTTGGCCATAAGTGGCTTTGTTCTCTAATAAATTTTTTTCTACCGTCTTGAAAATCCCGTCGTCATCTCCGATTAGTGGAGGCATATAAACAATTCCGTATCCCATACGGACAACCCGATGCGCGCGGCGTTCAGTTGCGTATGCGTTGGATCGGTCCGGCTCCGGACTCTCGGAGCCGCGTCAAACCAGTAAGGAGAAGCCCATGCTCGAACTCCCCAAACTTCCCTATGAAATGGATGCGCTCGCCCCGCATATTTCCGCCGAGACGCTGTCCTTTCACTATGGCAAGCACCATCAGGCCTATGTGACCAATGGCAACAAGCTCATCGAGGGCACCGAGCTTGCCGATCTGGAACTCGTCGAGCTGATCCGCAAGGTGGCGGGCGACGCCTCCAAGAAGGGCGTGTTCAACAATGCCGCCCAGGTGTGGAACCACACCTTCTACTGGAACTCCATGAAGCCGAATGGCGGCGGCGAGCCCAAGGGCAAGCTGGCCGACAAGATCAAGGAAGATTTCGGCGGCCTCGAACAGTTCAAGGACGAATTCAAGAAGGCAGGCGCCGGCCAGTTCGGCTCGGGCTATGCCTGGCTCGTGCTGACGCCGGAAGGCAAGCTTGCCATCTATGGCACGGCCAATGCCGAGACGCCGATCACCGGCAAGGATGTGCCGATCCTCACCACCGATGTGTGGGAGCACACCTATTATCTCGACTATCAGAACCGCCGTCCGGACTATCTGGCGACCTTCGTCGATCACCTGATCAACTGGGAATTCGCCGAGGCTAATTACGAAGCGGCGCTCTGAACCGCTTCGTCCCCGACGGGCAAAAGATAAGCCGCACCCGGATCATCCGGGTGCGGCTTTTTATGTCGTTTCAGCTGTGCCGGGGGCTTGATAGTCAGGCGTGCTGGGATTTCGACGCCGCCACGTTCCGCGACAGGATGCGGGTGGAGCGCCAGAGAAAATAGAGGAGCCCCAGCGTCGACAAGGCGATGGTGAGGCGATAGGCGACCACCACGGCGCCGAAAGCGGCGGCTTCCGGGTGGACGCTCAGCGTCGCACCGAAGCTTGCATAGATGTGGAAGATATCGAGGAGCGCGGCCTGCACGAGCTGGGCCGTCACGAAGAGGCCGATCGCGCCAAGGCCGGGGTCCGCCATCGCCTGGCCGCTCGCCACGTCGACAAAGACGGGCGCGCCGCCGATAAGACCGACGTAAGCGGCAATGCCGCCGAAGAGCGCAAGGCTCGGCACGCCGAAGCCCCAGATCATCAGGCCGGTGAAGCGATGGGCAAGGCGGCGGCGCACGTCATTTTCAGGCGCATTGTCGGCCGTGGCACCGGCAAGGATACGCCAGACAACCATCACAGAGACCAGCAGGAGAGCGGCGATCAGCGCCACCGAATAGAGACGGAACGCCTCTTCCGACCGCATGATCGCAACCCCCGCCTCGATCGCCCGGATGAGCGGGTTTGCGTCCGATTGCAGATATCCCAGCGCTGCGTGCTCGTTCATGGTTCCTCCCCTGTTCCGCACATTCCCCCTTGGCGGAACCGTCAGCATACCACTCACTCGGGCAGGCGGAAATCATGCAGCGCACAATGCCCTAGCCGTCTGTTTTTACAGGGTAATTTTTATCCTCACGCGGACAGGTCGAGACGCGCGGCGGGAATCCTCACATGGCCGAACCAACGCAGCCGGACCTGATCGCGGCCCGGCGTATAGGCGCTCAGCAAGAAGCCCGCCGCATCGACGGGAAGCGGCGCGCAATCTTCGCCGCTGCATATCGTCAGAACACCGGCGGGCAATGCCGCATCGTCCGCGTTTGCGGCCTCCGCTTCGGCGAGCCTGAAGTTTTCAGCCGCCAGCGCTTCGCGCAGACCGGTGCCGCGCCAGCGCGGCGCCACGAAACGGCGGAGCATGGCGAAGTTGCGCCGGAGGGCGGGCACGCGGACCATGCGCAGCGAGGAGGTCGCAATCATCTCCTCCCCGTCATGCGCCACAACGCTCAACGCCGCCGCGGGATCGGAAAGATCCGTATCCGGCGCAAAAGCCTTCGCTTCGCGCCAGAACCGGCAAGCCTCCGCGCGCATGGCGCGATCGCGCGCGCCGCCCACTCCCACCGGCGTCAAGTTCCAGTCCGCTCCATCGTCGCAAGACGCTTCCTGCGCCTGCATGGCGCCGGCGACCGGCACACGGTAATGGTCGAACCAGAGCACCCGCTTCTGGAGGCCTTTTCCGGTGAAGCCGATCAAGGTCAGTCCCGACGGTTCCAGCGGGCGGGCGCCGAGACCGGGGTTCTGGTAGATCGCGGCGGACCCAGCCAGCTTCTCCTGCGGGTTCGCAGCCGCCCATCAGCCAAGTTCGGCATGACCGTCGATCATCAAGCGATCCGTCAGCCGGGCGCCCCGCCATGCCGGTCGAATGAAGTTGCGGGCAAAGGCAAACTTCTCCTCCAGCTCGCGCATGGGATGAAAATCCGCCGTGAGGCATCCCGCCAGCGTCTCGCCGTCATAGATGGCGATGACGAGTTCTCTGGCGCGCTCGGCCGGATCGACCCCTTCGGGCAGAGCTCCTTCGGCCTGCCACATCTCCATGGCATCGCGCATGACACGCTCGTCGTTTCTGCGCCAGACCGGCCGATAGACGATATCGGCAGGGTCGAAAAGCGGGACGGCACCCCTTTCGGCGTGCCGTCCTTTTTTCGCCGCCACGCCCTACTCAGAAGGCGAAGCGGAACGATGCGGAGACTGAGTGTTCATCATAGTCACTCTGGAACTCGCCATTGTAATGGACGCGGAGGCTGACACCCTCGTTCATCTCATAGGTCAGACCTGCGCCGACCGCGTAGCTGAGATCGTCCCGGGCAACCGTCTTCACATTGAAGGCGCCGCCGCTGACGATTTTACCGGTGATGGCCTTGTCCGGATTGCCGAACTCGTTCAGCAGACGGACATATCCTTCCGGAACGATCTTGCCCGCATCCCCGAGATCGACTTCATAACGCACCCCGAGACCCAGCACGCCCCGCACGCTGTTGACGCTTCTGCTGTCGACCGAAACGGCCGGCGCGGGACCGGTTTCCGTGTAGCTGTCGATGTCGAGCAGGTTCATCCGCAGACCGATATGCGGCGTGATGTCGAACGGCCCGTCGGAAAGGATGTAGCCGAGCTCGGCGCGACCCATGATCTGCTTGCCGTCGTAATTGGCTTCATTGGTGCCGAAGCCGGTCACGAAACGCTTGCTCTTATAGGTGTTCCAGCCATAGCCCAGCGACGCATTGAGGTATCAGGGGTTCGGCCGGTAGGTCGCATAGACCACGACACCATTGCCGTCGATATCGGCGTTGCTGTTTGCGCCGACGCCGTTCTCGTCGAAATTGGCCTTGGTGTAGAAGTAGGAGACGCCCATGCGCAGCTTGTCGGCGACTTCGCCGTCAATGCCGCCGGAGACGCCCCAGCTATCGGAATCGAAGCCATTGGCGCCGGACGGCGTGAATGCCGCCCAGTTCTTGCCGGCACGGCCCCAAAGAGCCCATTTGCCGTCGCCGCCCAGGGGCATGTCGCCCGCGGACACGCCGCTCGGGCCGCTTTCGCTGGAGGCGGTCTGGAAGCCGCCGCCGCTCAGCCGGTCCATGATCAGATCGAGTACCGCGTCAGTGGCGGAGACCAGGCTCTGGCCGGACAGGGCCGCTTCGTCCGGTACCGTGTCCTCGACCAGCTTGCGCAGAGCCGCGGCCTGGGCCTCCGGATCGTTCGGCCAGTTGCCCGAGAGATAAACGATGATCGGATTATCGTTCGGCACATTGGACAGATAACCCTCCAGCGCGCTGGAGATGCTGTCCTTGTTCGGTGTGCCGTCGCCGCCTTCGTCGATGACGTCGTTGATCGACTTCTCGCGGCCGACCGTCAGATAGAGATCGTTTTCGCTCGCGCCCGTTGTGAAGTTGAAGAGGATCGAATTATCGACCACGGTGGGCGCCGCGTCGCCTGTCAGATAGACCCCGCTTTCGGCATAGCCGATGTTCAGGTCATGCCCCACCGTGAGGTCGATACCCGCGATCACATTCGCGTAGACGGTGAAGCCGGGCTCCACCACGGTTTCGCCCTCCACCGTCGGTCCGGCTACATGGATCTCGCCGGAGGTTTCGATAAAGCCGGTGTCATAGTCGCCATTGATGCCGACGATCAACCGCCCGCCATTGGCGAGATTGAAATCGGCATTGGAGTGGATGGTCGCGCCATGGGTGAGTTCGAGATCGGCATAGGTAGCGATCTCTTCGCCCGATCCGGTACCGACCGTGAAGCTTCCGGCACCGATCCACATGTCGTCCAGCATGGAGACCTTGGCCCCCTGATGCACGATGATATCGCCGGCATATTTGTTGGTCAGGATGTCGGTCTCATCGAAGACGGTGGTGCCGTCCTTGAAGTCGATCCGATCGAAGCCGCTGATCGCAACGCCGTTGGCGCCCGCGGGCGACAGGCCGCCCGGACCTTCGAAGATGCTGTGCGCGGCGCCATTGTCCAGCGTCAGCTTGTCGGTCTGCTCGAAAGCAAGCGTCGAATAGCCATACTTGTCGGCACTGGAGTGGATGCCGTATCCGATCTCGTTGCCGGTGCCGGCGATGGTGACGGCATCGTCGCCGCCGCCGGTATAGATACCGCCCGAGACCTTACCGCCGTCGTTCAGCAGCGTGTCATCGCCGGAAGCGAGGATCACATTGCCTTCAATGGTACCGGTATTGGTGAGGTCCGCGTCGTTGTAGAAAGCGGTACCGATGTGGAAGCCGAGCGCATATCCCACCGCGACCGTACCGTAGATCTTGCCGGCATTGTCGATGGTGATGTCACGGGAGTCGTTCACGAGAATACCGAGGCCGTACTCGTCACCCGGAATAACGCCGGCATAGGAGTCCGAGGCGTCGATCACGCCCGTCGCACCGTTCTCGATGGTAACATAATCGCCCGTGGCATAGATGCCCGCCGAATGGTCGCCATTGACCGTGATGGTGCCGGCATTTGCGACCTCGGTGGTGACCGGGCCGGAAGAATGGGCCTCGATACCGACCGAGTAATCGCCGTTCACCGTGATCGTGGCATCCGCCTCATTGACGACCTCGACATGCGGGCCCTGCGCGCTCACGCCGTTGCTATAATCGCCATATGTCGCGATGGAGCCGCTATTGTCGACGCTCACACCGGCGTCCAAATGGACGAATTGATATTCGACATCGTCGTAATAGCGTACGTCGCCGGTCGCTTGGGCGGCGATGCCGTCGGCCCCGTCGCCATGCGTTACGATGCCGCCAGTATTGACCGCACCGGCCACGATGATGGCCCCGTCGAGAACGCCTTCCATCGCATCGCTGCCGGTGATATCGACGCTTTCCTCATACGCATCGACCCGCATGCCGGCGGCTTCGTCGCCCCATGTCGTAACGGTGCCGTCATTCCGGGCATAGGCAGTGGACAGAACGTCGTCGCCCCGGCTATACGCCCAAAGGCCGTTCGACGCGACGCCGCCATAATCCGGCGTCATCCGCGGTTGGATTTCCGACCCCGTCGTCACGGTACCGGTATTGATCGCCCTTGCCGCGCCATTGCTCGTCCAGGCAGCGATACCCGTTGCATAATAGCCGGTCGTCGAAATCGAACCGCCATCGTTGACGGCAAGGACATCGCCTTCCATGTCGTAGGGTTCGAGGTCGGGGAACACCGTTTCGAGGTCGTATTTGTCGAGGCCGCTTGCGTCTAGCAGCGACCAGACGGGCTGGGCGCCGCCGGACGCCATCAGCCCCGCGGCCTTGTCGCCGGAGGTTTCGATGGTTCCCTCATTATAGGCATAGGCGTCGCCGCCGACGCTGAACGCGCCGACGCCAATCGCATATTCGCCGGCCGTCGTAACACTGCCGCGATTGCCGGTGAATGCCGCCCTGTCGAAATTGAGCGCCATCATGCCGAGCGACATGTCGCCTTGCGTGTCGATAGTGCCGTTGGTGTCATTCACGGCGACAGCGCCGGGGAATTCGCCGTATCCGTCAGACCCCTCGAAGCTACCCAGATAACCTCCAAGGCCATCGAGAATGCCGGAGGTCAGGCCGGAATCGAGTTCGTCCAGGACGGCGTAGAGCGAGCCGATCGCGGCCACGCCCACGGAAACATCGCCACTGGTCGAGATGTCGCCTCGATTGTAGGTCGCCGCCGAGAAGAGGCTCGCGGCCACCAGACCGAGACTGAAATCGCCCTCCGTCGTGATATCCGCGCCTTCACCATTCTGCGCCACGGCATATTTCGCGCCGATCGCGGCCGCGGCGATGCCGCCCGTATCGTAGGTCGCGATGGTGCCGTCATTTTCCACGACACCCATACTAAGGCCACCGGCCAGCATGCCGACCGCGGCAATCCCGTCGCCGTCGGCGGCGCCGGTCGTAATCGCCGCGCCCGCCGCATTATGCGCGCTCGCATAAAGGCCAAGCGCCACGGCGCCCATGGAGGCCAGGCCGTCCGTCTGGATCGTGCCGCGGTTTTCCACACCGGCGAGGAAGCCGACAGCGGCGGTACCGGTCCCGAAATCGCCATGCGTCACGATGCTCGCATCGGCATCGTTGAGCACCAGGGCCGTGCCGTATTGGGCGACGATATCGGGCAGAGATTGCGCCAGCTCCCAGAAGGGGCCTTCCGGCCCGCCGCCGAGACCATCGGGCGTTCCGCCGGCGATGGCGACGGCACCAAGCCCCGCGAGACCGTAGGTTTCGATGTCGCCGCTATTCTTCACATAGGCCTTGCCGCTGAGCGAGGCCGCGGCAATGCCGAAGCCGCCCAGATCATAGCCAGCGGTTTCGCTGCTGCCGGCGGTGATGGTGCCAGAATTGTAAGCGGCGGCGTCGCCATCCGCTGCGGCGAGTGCGCCGAAGCCCAGAAGGCCTCCCGTCTGAATGTCACCGGTATTATTGACGCCCGCGCCTCCTTCGCCACCGATCGCGACCATACCGAAGGCGGCATCGTAATAGCCCTCGGTCTGGGCCGTTGTGATGGTGCCGTCATTGCGCGCCAGCGCGGCATATTCCGTCGAGGTCGCTACTGCCAGCATGCCCGAGGCGTCCTTGCCCGTACCGGTGACGGTCGCGCCTTCATGGTTCCACACCGTCGCGCGGTCGCCGATGGCCACCACGCCGGTTGCAAGATATTTCGCCGCCACTTCTTCGGAGTAGTAAGGCTCGCCGCCGCCAAGGACGATGCTGACGAGTTCGCCGGCATCGATGCCGTCGACTTCGCCGTTCACCGTGACCTGGCCGTAGTTTTCAGCAATGGCCGTGCCGTGCGGCGCGAGGGCAACGATTGCGGAAGAACTGTCGCCCGACGTTTCGATCGAGCCCCCTTCCAGGTTGGTTGCCGTGGCGTCCCTGCTCGCCGAAATCGCGATGAGACCCGGTGCCTGACGGCCGTGCTCTCCGGCGGAATAGGCTTCGCCGTCCACCGTGCCGGTGGAGTTGTCTCCGGCATTGGTCGCCGTTGCGATGCCGTCCGCCGCTGCCATGGCGCCGACGCTGCCGACGCCATAGGTTTCGATATCTCCGCCATTATAGACGCTCGCACCACCTTCGCCGCCGATCACCAGCATGCCGAAGGCCGCGTCATGATAACCCGCCGTCGCTTCAGGCTCGCTTATGGCGAGGCCGGTGGCGATGGAGCCGTAATTCTTGCCACTCGCGGCATATGAGGTCGAGGTGGCGACCACAAGCATGCCCGCCGCATCCTGGCCCGTGGCGACGATGTCGCCATCGGCATAGTTGATGGCCGAAGCCGTTTCGCCGACCGCGATGAGGCCGACCGACAGGTCGTCCACGATCTCTTCCGGGTTTGCGCCGGTGAGGCCCGCGACCGCCTCCTCGAAGGAAACGCCCTCTGTTTCGCCATAGACATCTATCGAGCCGCTATTGGTCGCCTCTGCCTTTCCATGGGCAGCCTCGGCGATCAGGCCCGAAGAATTGTCGCCATAAAGAGCGATCTCGCCGGCGTTGGACGCCGTCGCATTTCCGCCGTCGCTCCGGGCCTTGCCGCCATCGACATTGAACCCTTCCGCGCTGGTGATCTCACCGTCGGCATAGTTGCGAACCGTTGCATCGCCTTCGCCGGACCGGGCGTAGAGGGCGGTCGACGCGTAGCCGAAGAGTTCGACCACGCCGTCATTCGTCGCTTTCGCATTGCCTTCATGGGAGAGGGCGACCACGGCATAGGAATTCTCGCCATCCGTGCTGATCCGGCCGGTATTGACCGCCGTCGCGCCTGCCTCGCCCGATGCGTAGACGGCATCGGAGTAGTCGCCGTCGGTCGAAACGGTCCCGCTATTGCCCGCATAGGCGGTGCCCGAATAGGAATATGCCACAAGGCCGAAGGCATTTTCACCGTTCGTACCGACCGTGCCCGCATTGGTAACACTTGCATCGCCGTAATAGGCATCGGCGACGATACCGTCCGATCCACTACCGTCGGTCGATACAAAGCCGGAAGCACCATTGACGACCGTCGCGTCATAAGTGGTTCTGACATTGATACCGTCCGCGCCTTCGCCGATCTCGCCGCCGGTGATGATCAGACCGTAATTCTTGACCGTTCCATTGCCGTATTCTTCATTGTCGGCAAAAACGGTGATGCCCTTCGCGTCCTCGGAGAAGGGTTGTACCGTGGCACCTGCCTGCAGCACGACCGTCAGGTCTTCGACTTCGGAGAAGGAGAGCGTTTCGTTAAATGTGCCGGCGCAGGTGACCGTATCGCCGTTCTGGGGCGTCAACGGAACGCAAGCTCCGCCACCTGTCGGCTCCGCGCGCGCGGGAGAACCGGAAAGGCTCGCGATCACAACCGCAGATGCCGTCGAAAGAAGTGCCGATGCAAAGATCCGCCGCATCTTGCCGGCGGCACCTTGATCCGTACCCCGCTGATTTTCGACGGTCATGCTGTAATAATTG
>CAYSVF010000034.1:0-12892 GCA_964434415.1 uncultured Parvibaculum sp. | reverse complement strand
GTCCAGCACCTCAAGCCGCTTTTCGATCTTGTCGAGGCGGAAATTGGTGCGCCGGACCAGCACTTCCTTGCGGTGTTCGAGCCAGGCGCGAATGGCCTCGCGCGAAATCATCACGCCCGGCACCTGCCCCGCCGAGAGCACGTTGAGGTTGAGCGGGAAACGGCTCTCCAGATCGCTCGCCTTGAAGAGCGATTCCATCAGATGTTCCGGATCGACCGTCTTGCTCCGCGGCACCAGCACGAGGCGGATTTCCTCCGCCGACTCGTCCCTGACATCTTCGAGCAGCGGCAGTTTGCGCGCTGTCAGAAGCTCGGCGAGTTTTTCCACCAGCTTCGACTTCTGCACCATATAGGGGATTTCGGTGACGACGATCTGCCACAGACCGCGCGGCAGCTCTTCCTTCTCCCATTTCGCGCGCACCCGGAACCCACCCCGGCCCGTCGCATAGGCCTCGGCAATGGATTCCTTCGATTCCACGATCACGCCGCCGGTCGGGAAGTCCGGTCCCGGCACAAGCTCGACGAGCTTTGCCGCCGAGGCATTGGGATGCTTGATGAGATGCAGCGCCGCATCGCAAAGCTCGGCGACGTTGTGCGGCGGTATGCTGGTCGCCATGCCGACCGCGATGCCTGCCGCGCCATTGGCGAGAAGCTGCGGGAAAGCGCCCGGCAGAACGATGGGTTCGCTGTCCTCGCCGTCATAGGTGTCGCGGAAATCGACCGTGTCCTCGTCGATCCCGTCCAGCAGCAGCGCGGCGACCTCTGTCATCCGCGCTTCGGTGTATCGCATGGCGGCGGCGTTATCGCCGTCCACATTGCCGAAATTGCCCTGCCCGTCCACCAGCGGATAGCGCACGGAAAAATCCTGCGCGAGACGCACCAGCGCGTCATAGACCGACTGGTCGCCATGCGGGTGGTACCGGCCGATCACATCGCCCACCACACGGGCGCATTTCTTGAAGCCGGAGCCGGGATCGAGCTTGAGCTGCCGCATCGCATAGAGCACGCGGCGATGCACCGGTTTCAGCCCGTCGCGCACATCTGGCAGCGCGCGGTGCATGATGGTGGAGAGCGCATAGGCAAGATATCGCTCCTCCAGCGCTTCGCGCAGATTGACGTCATGCTCGGGTTCGGGGGGCGGCGCAACTTTGGCCATCGGGAGTACTCTCGATCCTGGGATTGAAGACGGATTATATCAACGATTCGGCGTAGTCTCTGCCTCGGCGCGCTTTGCCACGCGTTCGGTGAGGCGGATGCGGGCGTCGGGCAGGTGCCGATCATGCGGCGCGAAGAGGTGGCGCTCCAGAAAGTGACCTGTCACGCGCAATCCCTCGGCCACATCGGCGAGCCCGGCATCGCCCGCCTGGGCGCCGATCATGAAACCGGGAAGCCTGAACAGCCGGTCCTTGTAGGGCTCGCCCGCCTCGCGACTGACCGCGCCGCCACTTTTCGGCGAGATATAGATGAGGTCATCCCGGCTGCCCGTGGCCGCGCAGCGCGAGAGATCCAGGCCGAAGCCCAGCTCCTGCAAAAGCCCTTGTTCCCAGCGCACGAAAATGGCGGGCCAGATGTCCTCGTCTTCCATCGTGTCGAGCAGCAGCTCATAGGCCTCGAACAGCGCCGGATGCTCCTCACGCTCGGGGATGATGCCCGCCATGGCGCTGGCCGCGCTCAGCCCCGTCAGCGCGAAGGGGTCTTCCATCAACGTGGCGGCGCGCGGTTTCAGCGGCTCGACGGTGAAGGTTCCCAGATGATCGGCCAGCCGCGCGCGCCAATGCACCGCGAGACTGTTGCCCGGCTGTAAAAGACCGCGCAGACGCCGCGAGGCCCCGCCCCGGACAAGCCCCAGATGACGGCCATGCTCGCGCGTAAAGACTTCCAGGATCGCCCCCGACTCGCCATAGGTCCTGGCGGAGAGAACGATCCCCTCGTCACGCCATTCCATGGTGGTCCCGCTTTGCGGCTCTTTCTTTCATCACACGAATATAGCGCGGACAGGTCCCTCGCGCTCAACCGGTCGGGAAATCCAGCCCCATCGCGCCGAAGCGTTCGCGGTCGTTGCCCCAGTTCTCGCGTACCTTCACGAAAAGAAAGAGATGGACCTTGGTCTCCAGCATTTCCTGCATCTCCTCGCGGGCGAGCTGGCCGATGGTCTTGATGCTCTGCCCGCCCTTGCCCAGCACGATCTTCTTCTGGCTGTCGCGCTCGACATAGATCACCTGCTGGATACGGATGGACCCGTCCTTCTTCTCTTCCCAGCTTTCGGTCTCCACTGTCAGCGCATAGGGCAGCTCGTCATGCAGGCGCAGATAGGCTTTCTCGCGCGTGATTTCGGCGGCAAGCGAGCGCATCGGCACATCAGCGATCTGGTCTTCCGGATAGAGCCACGGCCCCTCCGGCATCCGCGCGGCCACATGGCGGCGCAGATCGCCGACGCCGTCGCCCGTCAGGGCGGAGATCATGAAGATTTCGCTGAAGAGACCGGTCTCGTTCAGCTCCTGCGCCATCTCCAAAAGCTTGGCATGCGGCACACCGTCGATCTTGTTGAGCGCCAGAAGCACCTTGCGCTGGGAGTCTTCCAGCGACTTCAGGATCGCCCGGACTTCTTCCGTGATGCCTTTCTGGATATCGACCAGGAGCAATACCTGATCGGAATCCTTCGCGCCCCCCCAGGCCGCATCCACCATGGCGCGGTCGAGACGGCGCTTCGGCTTGAAGATACCCGGCGTATCCACGAACACGATCTGCGCATTGCCTTCAATGGCGATACCGCGAATGCGCGCACGCGTCGTCTGCACCTTATGCGTGACGATGGCGACCTTCGAACCGACAAGCTGGTTCAGGAGCGTCGACTTGCCCGCATTGGGCGCACCGATAATGGCGACGAAGCCCGCGCGGGTGCCGCCTGCCTCAGTTTCACTCATGAGTTTTCCACTCGCCAATACCGATCAACATGGCTTCCGCCGCATTCTGTTCCGCCTGTCTCTTGCTGGTCCCGGTTGCCCGGATCGGCTCCACGCCGCTGATGCTCACTTCCATGGTAAAGACCGGCGCATGCGGCGGCCCTTCCCGTTCGATTTCCTGATAGCGCGGCAATCCCGCGCCCTTCGCCTGCGCCCATTCCTGCAACGCCGTCTTGGCGTCGGGCCGGGCATGTTCCGGCAGGCTTGCCATATCCTCCCAATGTGTGCGGATGAAGCGTCTGGCAGCTTCGTATCCGCCATCGAGATAGATCGCCGCGATGACCGCTTCGCAGGCATCGCCCAGTATAGCGAGTTTCTTGCGTCCGCCGCCCCGCTGCTCGCTGGTCCCCAGCAGGAGATGCGACCCGAGATCGACCGCTTCGGCCACTTCCGCGCAGGCCTCCTTGCGCACCAGCGCATTGAGGCGCATGGCCAGCTCGCCCTCTTCGGCTTGCGGAAAATCCTCCATCAGCCATTCGGCCATCACAAGGCCCAGGACACGGTCGCCCAGAAATTCGAGCCGCTGGTTCGTCTGCTCCACAATCCCCGCATCCAGCGCGGAGGAATGGCTGAGCGCATGCCGCAGGCGGCCTGTGTCCTCGAACTTGTAACCGAGGCTCTCCTCAAGCTGGGCGAGGTTCTTTTTCCCCGCCTTCTTCGTCATCCGCTGCTCCGTTCAAGTGGACTGAAAATCCACCCGGCCGACCTGCTCAGTCGACCCATTGGCCGATGCGATCCCACCGGATCGCCGCCGGCCACCGCCAGAATTGCCAGAAATGGGCGCTGCCATCGCTGGAGAAGAAAATGATCTCGGCCTTGCCGATCAGATTTTCCGCCGGCACATAGCCAACCACATTGGGCACGCGACTGTCGCTGGAATTGTCGCGGTTGTCGCCCATCATGAAATAATGGCCAGGCGGCACGGTATAGACGCCGGTATTGTCGGTCACGCTGTCGCGGACCAGATCGAGCGTCATATAGGACTTCCCGTTGGGAAGCGTCTCCTTGTATTGCGGAATGCGCCGGACCCCGCCAAAGGAATCGCGCTCCACGAAATCCTCCACCCGCACCTTCGGCACGGCCTTGCCGTTGAGGTAGAGAACGCCGTCGATCATCTGGATCTTGTCGCCGGGCAGACCGATCACGCGCTTGATGAAGTCGGTCCGGTTGTCCGTGGGGACCTTGAAGACGGCCACATCGCCGCGCTGAGGCTGGGCGCCGAATACGCGGCCCGAAAAGATCGGCGGGCTGAAAGGCAGCGAGTGATGCGAATAGCCATAGCTGTATTTCGCCACAAAAAGATAATCGCCGATCAGCAGCGTCGGGATCATCGAGCCCGAGGGAATATTGAAGGGCTGAAACAGAAAGGCGCGGATGAAGAGCGCAATCAGCAGCGCATAGCCGACAGTCTTCAGATTGTCGGTCCAACCCGCGCTATGCGCATTCTTCACATTCTCAGACATGGATATTTTCCAACTCCTGCCACCGGGATACTCAGGAAGCCCGCACCCGCCGGGGCGATCATATTCGCGGGGACCATACCATAATGGGGCACCGCGGCAGCCCCACCGCCGTGCCATTCTGTTGCCTGCTTGTTACACCTGGACCTTGGGAATGGCCGAAATGATGACGATCGCCTGAGCGAGCGGGTGATCGTCGGTAATGGTGAGATGGATCACAGGGTCCATCCCGTCTGGAACGAGTTCCAGAAGACGCGCATGGGCGCCACCCGTGAGCGCCATGGTCGGCTGGCCGCCGCGCAGATTGACCACGCCCATATCGCGCCAGAAGACGCCGCGCCGGATCCCGGTGCCCAGCGCCTTGGAACAGGCTTCCTTCGCGGCAAACCGCTTCGCATAGGAGGCCGCACGCATGCGTCGTTTCTCCGATTTCTCGCGTTCGATCTCGGTGAAGATGCGGTCCGTAAACCGGTCGCCGAACCGCTCCAGCGTCTTTTCCACCCGACGGATGTCGATGAGGTCGTTGCCGATACCGATGATCATGCTCACCTGCCCACGACCGCGCGGCCCGAGCGCGCCTCGTCCATCGCCACGCGCATCCGCTTGATGGTCGAATGAAGCCCGCCGAAGATCGCCTCGCCGATCAGGAAGTGGCCGATATTGAGTTCCTTCAGATCCGGGATGGCGGCAATCGGCCCCACCGTCTCGAAAGTAAGGCCATGGCCGGCATGAACCTCCAGCCCCGCTTCCGCGCCATAACGCGCCGCCTCGGCGATGC
Source organism: uncultured Parvibaculum sp. (assembly GCA_964434415.1). Classification (GTDB taxonomy): domain Bacteria; phylum Pseudomonadota; class Alphaproteobacteria; order Parvibaculales; family Parvibaculaceae; genus Parvibaculum. The sequence goes on along the minus strand of CAYSVF010000034.1, from coordinate 7,692 downwards.
GCTGAAACTCCGTCTCCACCAGCGCTTCGTCGCCCGCAAAGGCGGCTTCGCAATAGGCGCCGGTATGAAGCTCCACCACCGGCGCACCGAGCGAGACGGCGGCATCGAGCTGTGCGCGGTCGGCATTGATGAAAAGCGAAACGCGAATGCCCGCGTCATTCAGCTGCGCGATATAAGGCTTCAGATGATTGTGCTGGCCCGCGGCGTCGAGCCCGCCTTCGGTCGTCACCTCTTCACGACGCTCCGGCACCAGGCAGCAGGCATGCGGCTTGTGACGAAGCGCGATCTCGAGCATTTCGACCGTCGCCGCCATTTCCAGATTGAGCGGCAGGCCGATTTCCGCCTTGAGGCGCTCGATATCGTGATCGCGGATATGACGCCGGTCCTCGCGCAGATGTGCGGTGATGCCGTCGGCCCCCGCTTCCGCCGCAAGCCGCGCAGCGCGCACCGGATCGGGATGATCCCCGCCACGCGCATTCCGGATCGTGGCGACATGATCGATATTCACCCCGAGACGCAGATAGCTGTTGTCGCTTGCCGGCATGGCGCTCTCTCCGTTCGACGCGTTCAGACGAGGCCCCGGCTGCCCGGCTTCACGGCTTGCGTGCCTTCCAGCTCGGGCGGGAGATCGTCGGGCTTGTAGGTGGGAATATCGATCTGCGCGAGCGAGATGAGCGGCGCCCCGACATCCGCCTTGCCGCCGGAACGGTCGATAAGACAGGCTTCAGCCACGACATCGCCGCCCACCTTGCGCACGGCGTCGATACATTCGCGCGAGGAAAGCCCCGTCGTCACGATGTCCTCGACCACCAGCACCTTCGCGCCCTTCTTCAGCTCGAAGCCGCGGCGAAGACGGAACTCGCCCTCTTCGCGCTCGACATACATGGCGGGCACATCCATGTGCCGGGCCGTCTCATAGCCGGGAATGATGCCGCCGACGGCTGGCGACACGATCACGTCGATCTTGCCGATCTCCGCCTTCTCGACCTTCTTCGCCAGCGCCTTGCACAGGCGCGAGGTGCGCTTGGGGTTCTGGAAGACCAGCGCCTTCTGCAAAAAAATCGGGCTGTGGAGCCCGGAGGAAAGGATGAAATGGCCCCTGAGCAACGCTCCGGCCTTCTCGAACTCTTTCAGGACTTTCGCTTCCTTCATTCGCCTTCCCTCTCATGGGGTCTCCGGCCCCTAGCGGCGCGGCCGGATGACCTTGTTGACGCAGGACAGCCCGTTCAGCGCGGACATGATGCGCGTCAAATGCTTCAGATCGCGCACGTCGAGGTCGATTTGTATGTCATAGAAATCCACGTCGCGCTGCGCCAGACTCAAATTGGTAATGTTTGACCCATAATCCGCGATCAGCATGGCGATGTGGCCGAGAGAGCCCACTTCGTTACGCGCGATCACCCGGAGCCGGGCCGTGAATGTCTGCGGGTTTTCGGTATCGGTTTCCCAGGTAAGATCGATCCAGCGCTGGGATTCCTCGTCGAATTCCTGCAACGCGGTCGCATCGATCGGATAGACCGTGATCCCCTCGCCCGGCGTCAGAATGCCCACGATCCGCTCGCCCGGCAGCGGATATGTTTCGGGAGCGAAACGAATTGCCAGTCCTTCGCCGCGGCCGGTGAGTTTGACGGCGGAAAGCCCGTCCTTGCCGTTGGCCGCCTTTTTGAGCCCTGTCTTTGCGAGATTGGTGCCTTCAAGCTCGGGATAGACAACTTCCAGCACGCGGCCCGGATCGAGCGTCCCGTCGCCAACCGAGGCAAAAAGCTCGGTCAAATCCTGCTTGCGCAAGGCGCCCAAGGCGCGCTCAAGCACCGCATCGCCGGAATCCTTGCCCGCGCTGTCGAAGACGCCTTTGAGAATCTGTTTGCCGAGGCGGCTGAACTCGGCCTGCTTGCCGGCGCGGATGGAGCGCCGGATGGCGGAGCGCGCCTTGCCGGTAGCCACGAACGCCTCCCAGGCCGGGGATGGACGCTGCGCGGCCGAGCGGATGATCTCCACCTCGTCGCCATTCTTCAGGACGGTCCTGAGCGGCAGGTGCCGCCCGTTGATCTTGCAGCCCACGCAGGTATCGCCGATGTCGGTATGAACGGCATAGGCGAAATCGATGGGCGTCGCGCCGCGCGGCAGCGTGATGAGCGAGCCCTTGGGCGTGAAGCAGAAGACCTGGTCGGAATACATCTGGAGCTTGGAGTATTCCAGGAACTCCTCCGGTGTGCCGCCATGTTCCAGCATCTCAACGAGTTGCCGCAGCCAGCGGAAGGTCGCAGCGAACTCCTGCGTGCCGGCCGCGTTGCCGGCCCCTTCCTTGTAGATCCAGTGCGCGGCAATACCGAGTTCGGCAACCTCATGCATCTTCTTCGTGCGGATCTGCACTTCCACACGCTTGCGCAGGGGCCCGATCATCGTGGTGTGGATGGAGCGGTAACCATTGTTCTTCGGGATGGAGATGTAGTCCTTGAACCGCCCGGGCACCATCGGCCAGGAGGTATGAAGGATACCCAGTGCGCGGTAGCAATCCTCTTCCGTATCGACGATGACGCGGAAACCGAAAATATCGGAAAGCTGTTCGAGCGAGATGCCGCGGCGCTCCATCTTGCGCCACATGGAATAGGGCCGCTTCTCGCGTCCCGTCACGGTGCTGTGAAGGCCGTGCTCCTCGAGCTTCGAAATCAGCTCCTCACGGATTTTCTCGACCGCATCGCCGCTTTCCTCGCGGAAATCGTTGAGGCGTTTCAGAAGCGTCTCGCGCGCTTCCGGGTTGAGTTCCTTGAAGGCCAGGTCTTCCAGTTCGTCGCGGAATTCCTGGATACCCATGCGGCCTGCCAGCGGCGCATAGATTTCCATCGTCTCCTGCGCGATGCGCTGACGCTTCTCCCGCGACTTGATGAAGTGCAGCGTGCGCATGTTGTGCAGGCGGTCGGCAAGCTTCACCAGCAGCACGCGAATGTCGTTCGACATCGCCAGCATGAACTTGCGGAAATTCTCCGCCTGCTTGCTGTGCTCGGAGGTCAGCTCGATCCGGGTGAGCTTGGTCACGCCATCCACAAGCTGGGCGACCTGGGGACCGAAAAGCTCGGTCAGTTCCTCCATCGTGCTGCCGGTATCCTCCACCGTGTCGTGGAGAAGTGCCGTCACGATGGTGGCGCTGTCGAGCTTGAGGTCGGTCAGGATGCCCGCGACCTCTATGGGATGGGAGAAATAGGGATCACCGCTCGCCCGCTTCTGACTGCCATGCTGCTTCATGGCATAGACATAGGCACGGTTGATGAGTGCCTCGTCCGCCTTGGGGTCGTAGGCTAGTACGCGATCCACCAATTCGTACTGACGCATCATCGTCAGCGCTCTCCTTCAGTCTTTACCGGGTCGGAACCGGCCCGAAACGCAAAACGCCGCCCATAACCTTTCGGCCGGGCGGCGTCTCGAATACTTCGCGGCACTGGCGGGCAAACGCCGCGCCTCACACGATCAAACGTCCGATTCTCCGTCCTCAGCATCCGAGGATTTCTGCTGCGGCGAATCGATCTGGCTCTGGATCGCGCGCAGAAGGTCTTCCTCGCTCATGCGCTCGCCGCCTTCCTCGCCGCTGGTGCCGAAGGTATCCGGCACGGCTTCGGCCTCTTCGGAGCCCGCAAGAAGGAGCTGCACGTTTTCGGTCTCGGTGTCTTCCGACTCCACCCGCTTCTGCATGCTGCCGATCAGATCTTCGCGAAGGTCCTCCGGGATCACCGTCTTTTCAGCGATCTCACGCAGCGCAACGACGGGATTCTTGTCATTGTCGCGGTCGACGGTCAGCTCGGAGCCTGCGGACATGGCGCGCGCCCGGTGGGCGGACAGCAGAACCAGCTCGAAGCGGTTCGGCACCTTGTCAACGCAGTCTTCAACGGTCACGCGGGCCATTCATGCAACTCCAGTTCGGGCGAATGCGAAAATCCTGCTCTCATATAGGCACAGCGGCGGCAGAAAGCAATGAAACACGGGCACTTACGCCATTTATTGCATCGCGTCAAGGCTTTAGCGGCTCGATTCCCTCAAGCGCCTCCGGCGGCAGAGCCTCGATAAGCGCATCGACATTTTTTCCCGTAACCGGATGGCGCCAGCCCGGCGCCACGTCCTTGAGCGGTACGAGGACGAAGCCCCGTTCCGCAATGCCCGGATGCGGCAGCGCCAGAGGGAGCGGACCGGTCCCGGCATCGGCGCCCCGCGCCCCCTCCGCCTCCACCACCACCCCGCGGCAATCCAGAAGATCGAGATCGAGCGTGCGCTCAAACCACCTCAGACGCCGCTCCCGGCCGAAAAGCCGCTCGATCTCATGCAGTGCCGCCAGGAGCGCCGCCGGGCCGAGATCCGTCTCCACCTGCGCGACCGCATTCACGAAGTCCGGCTGCTCATGCGGCGACACGGGCGGCGTGCGATAGAAACGCGACACGGCGACGACGCGAATGCCTTTCGCGTCCATCTCCCTCAGCGCCGCCTCCAGCGTCCGCCGCGGCGATCCGTGCTCCGTCGGCAGGGTGCAGCCAAGCGCAACCAGAACGATCCGTTCATCCGGAGGGCTGCTAGATGAAGGCTTGTTCATGAAATCCGAAACTCCTTTTCAGCGGAAAACGCCGGGGCTATAGGTGAACGCCCATCCGGCACCGACTGGCCGGATCGCGGTTGAACAGTTTCCCGATCTCCGGAGAATTTATACTCATGACATTTTACCCGAACGAACGCGTCGCCCTTTTTATCGACGGCGCAAACCTCTATTCCGCCGCACGCGGCCTCGGCTTCGACATCGACTACAAAAAACTTCTCGATCATTTTCGCGCCAAAGGCATTCTCGTCCGCGCCTTCTATTACACGGCCCTTCTCGAAGATCAGGAGTACTCCCCGCTGCGCCCGCTGATCGACTGGCTCGACTATAATGGCTATGCCGTCGTCACCAAGCCCGCCAAGGAATTCACCGACGCCAATGGCCGCCGCCGCGTCAAAGGCAATATGGATATCGAACTGGCGATCGATGCGCTCGAAATCGCCGACAAGATCGACCATCTGGTGCTCTTCTCCGGCGACGGCGATTTCCGCCGCCTGGTCGATGCCGTGCAGCGCAAGGGCAAGCGGGTGACGGTCGTCTCCACCATGCGCTCCCAGCCCCCCATGATCGCCGACGAGCTGCGCCGCCAGGCCGATGTCTTCCTCGAACTCGAAGCGCTTCGCGACGCCGTGGGCCGCAAGCATGCCGAACGCCCGCAGCGCGAAGACGATGAAGACGATTACGACGACGAATATGACGATGACGACGATTACGAGGATGACGACGAGGAAGATGTCCGGTCCGGACGCGCCTGATGCCGGCAAAGCGCCCGACAAAAGGTAACGCCGTCGCATCCCGGCCGGAACCGCCGGCCGATTGCGAGGCCTGCCCGCGGCTCGCCGCCTTTCGTCACGACAATGCAGCCGCCCATCCCGACTGGTTCAACAAGCCGGTGCCCTCCTTCGGGCCGGAGAATGCGCGCTTCCTGATCGTCGGGCTCGCCCCCGGCCTTCAGGGCGCGAACAAGACCGGCCGTCCCTTTACCGGCGATTATGCGGGCGACCTTCTTTACGCAACGCTCGACAAATACGGTTTTTCGGAAGGGAGCTACGGCGCCCGGCCCGATGACGGCCTGCAACTCCGCGATGCGATGATTACCAATGCGGTGCGCTGCGTGCCGCCGCAGAACAAGCCGACGGGCGAGGAAACGCGCAACTGCCTCTCCTTCCTGAGCGCGCGCATTGCCGCCATGCCCAACCTTACCTGCCTGCTGGCGCTCGGCCGCATCGCACATGATGCGGTACTAACCGCGCGGGAGCTGAAAAAGTCACAATACAAGTTCGCGCATGGTGCATCGCATGATATCGGCGGCGGGCTGACGCTTTTCGACAGCTATCACTGCTCCCGCTACAACACGAATACGGGCCGCCTCACCGAAGCGATGTTCCATGACGTGTTCGACCTGGTGACGGATCACCTAAAGGGCTGACGGCATATCAGCCGTAACGCTGCTCCGTCCACGGATCGCCTTCATTGTGGTAGCCGCGTTCTTCCCAGAAACCCGGCTTGTCCACAGCGCTGAACTCGATCCGGCGGATCCACTTCGCACTCTTCCAGAAATACCATTGCGGCACGATGGCGCGCACCGGGCCGCCATGCTTGCGCGTCAGCGGCGCGCCCTCCCAGCTATGCGCGATCAGCACATCGGGGGAGAGAAAGGCATCGAGCGTCAGATTGGTCGTGTAGCCGTCATAGGCGTGAAAGATGACATGACGCGCATCGGCCTTGGGAACCACGAGATCGACGATTGCCTGCGACGGCACGCCTGCCCAGCGATTGTCGTAGCGGCTCCAGGTCGTGACGCAATGGATGTCGCTGACATCCTCCATCTGGGGCAGCGCCATGAACGCGTCGAAGGAAAGCGGGACGGGCTTTTCGACCAGCCCCTCGATCCTGAGCTTCCATGTCGCCTTGTCGAGATCGGGCTGCACGCCGAGATCGAGCACCGGCCATTTCTCCACCAGGTGCTGGCCCGGCGGCAGCCGGTTCTCATGAGCGCGGTCCGGCATCCCCGTCAGATGACGCCCCTCTTCCGCCGTCTTCTGCTTGGACCGGACGAGCTTGTCCTTGATGCGCCCCAGAAGGTTGGGGTCCTTGTCGTCACTCACGATCCGCCTCCACGCTGTCTTCCTTGAGAGGTTCTTTCCGGCGCAACTGGGCAAAGACGACCCCGCCCAGAATAAGCGCGAGGCCGGCCAGATGATAAAGCCGGAACGGCTCGCCAAGCAAAAGCACCGCAAGCAGGCTGACGAGAATGGGCACGAAGTAGAGCGTGAGCCCGGCCTTGGACGCCCCCAGAAGCTCCACGCCCCTGTTGAAACAGATATAGGCAAGGATCGACGGGAAGATCGTTACATAAAGCACGGCCAGAATGCTGTCCCGGCCCAGCGTGAAGGGCTGCGCGTAGAAACTCTCCCGGATATAGAGCGGCAGAAGCGCGACCCAGCCCGTCATGAAGGTCAGGCTGAGAAAGGTCATGGGATGGATCTGCGGCCGCCAGCGCAGGCCCACCGAATAGGCCGCATAAAGCACCACGCCCGCAAAGACCCAGGCATCGCCCTCATTGAGGGACAGCGAGGCAAGCCGCTGCCAGTCGCCCTTGAAGAGCGTCACGACCACCCCGGCAAGGGCGAGCGCCATGCCGGCCAGTTCCCGCCAGCCGGGACGCTCTCCAAGGAAAAGCAGAAAGATAATGATGATGGCGGGCATCGCCGCCTGAAGCAGGCCCGCATTGATCGCCTGCGTCGCCCCGAGCCCGATATAAAGGCATGTGTTGAAGGTCGCGATACCGATAATGCCCAGCGTCACGATGATCGGCCAATGGCGCTTCAACGCCTCGCGATCATTCAGCACGGGCCGCCATGCGAAAGGCAGCAGAACCAGAAAGGCGAAGAACCAGCGCCAGAAGGCAAGCCCGATAGGCGGCGCCGCCGTGACCGCGGCGCGCCCCACAATCGCATTTCCCGCCCAGAACAACGCCGTGAAGAAAAGCAGAAGCCAGGGCCGCTGATACATCCACCGGCCAGCCCCCAGCACCGAACTCACGCCCCTAGCCCCTGTCGCGCATCAGGCGAGCCTTGTCGCGCTGCCAGCTTCGCTCTTTCAACGTCTCGCGC
>CAYSVF010000033.1:0-13032 GCA_964434415.1 uncultured Parvibaculum sp. | reverse complement strand
GTACAGCAGGACGTCGATCCCGTTGTCCTTGCGGGTGGCGCCCACAAGGCAGTAACGCTTGACGTGTCGGGATCCGTGCAGAACGGAGAGACGCTCGATATCAGTCTTCGGCCAAACACGGGCTCCCAGGAAGTCCGGCTTAGTGCGCTCGAGGTATTCCAGGACAATGCCGCCGGAGCAGAGAACCCGACGGCGACCGTGCAGGTTTCGAAGGATGGCGGTACGACCTGGACGGATATTGCGACGAATATCGCGTTCACAGGCTACGGCGAGGGCCAGTTCGACTGGACACCGGATGCCTCGTTCGCCGACAGCGACGTTGTCTTCCGTGTGATCGACAGTGCCAGTGGCACATCGGGACAGAACACCCAGCCCCTGCGTATCGCCAATAATGGCAATGAATTCTATGTGAATGACCGATCGACGGCAGGTGACCAGTACGCGACGGCAGTTGGCGATGATGCGAATACCGGCAAGTCGCCCGACCAGCCCATGGCTAACCTGGCGACGCTTCTCAGGAGTTACGATCTTGCGCCCGGCGACGTGGTATACGTGGACAGCGGCGCCTATTCGCTAAGCACAAACGTGGTACTGGACAGCAGCATGTCCGGCTCGGGCGACGCCGACGCCGAACGCGTTCGCATCGTGGGGCCGACCGTCGATGGCGCGGAAGCCATTATCGACCAGGGGAACCATGCCAGCGATTCCTATGCGTTCGAATTCGCAGGTGCCGACTACCTGACCCTCAGTCATCTGACGATTACCGGCGGCGATTCCGCTATCTATGCGGACCGCGACGTCAACAGCGATCACATCGGGCTCGACCACCTGACGCTTCGGGTAATGGATCGTTACGGCATCTATTTCGACCGGAGCAACGACGATCTGGCTGTCAGCGACCTCGTGCTTGATGGCACTTTCGGGACGAGCCAGGACGGACTTTATGTATATGGCGCGCGAGCCACGGTCGGTGATGTCGTCTCCTATGGCTTCTCCTATGGCATGCGCGTGCAGGGTGATGACTCACTCGTTCACGATGTGAACCTCTATGGCAACAATACCGGCATTGACGCCGATGGCGCGCGGACCGTTGTTCGGGATTCGCTCATACATGATAACCGGACGGGCTTGCGCGCAGGACCCGGCGTCACCGTGCGTGACAGCGAAATATACAATCAGAACGAAAACAATGGCGATGAAGGCCTGATCCTTACCGGCGGTGCGATATCCGACGGCAATAAAATTCACGACAATCGTGTCGGGCTCAGAGTTTATGACCGCTCGGTCGTGCGAGACAGCACGATCTACGGCAATACCATCGGTGCCTATGTCTATGATGAAGGCCTCCTCGAAGGCGACCGCTTTGACGGACACAGCATCGCCATTGCCGGCGCACAAAACTATAACGAGGGGATGACGATCCGGAACACTCTCATCACCGATGCCGATACGGGCATCCGCATGAGTGGTGGCGATGGATCGCTTCTGAAGAATGTCACCTTCGATATCGCCAATGGTACAGCGGTTCGCGTTGAGGATTCGACGAGCGGCCTGGAACTGCGCAATGTTCTTTTTGCGCTCGATGGCGGCACAGCGATTTCGGTGGCGGACAACAGCCAGCATGGCTTCGATAGCGACTACAACCAGTTTGCCCTGACGAATGGCGCGGCTATCGCGAACTGGCAGGGTGTTGCCTATGGCAACCTGTCCGATTGGTACTACGCCGTTGGTGCGGATCAGCATAGCGTCGTCGCGCCGTCCGGGTTCATCGATCCCGCGGGAGGCGATGGATCCATCGGTTTTGACGGAACGATCCTGGGCACGCAGATTATCGACCGTGGCGATGCGGGCTATTCCGAAAGCGGCAACTGGACGCAGGATGCCGGCGGCTATGGCGGGACACAGGCTTATGCGACCTCGTCCGACTCCGAAGCGGTTTGGACATTCGAGGGGCTACAGGATGGCGCCACATACAGGGTCGTCGTTTCCTGGGAAGATATTTACAGCAACTACAATGACGACATCGCTTCCTATCAGACCTATCAGATAGAGGACGCGCGCGGTGTGGTGGGCAGCGAAGAGGTGCGCCCCCGTTACAATGATCCCGAAAGCGATGCGATGGACTCCGGTCGTCCCTTCCAGGCCATCGGCACCGTCGAGCTTTCAGGCGACAAGCTGACGGTCCGATTACCCGATCACTTGGCGCGGGACGGTCACGTTCTTGCCGACGCGGTAATGGTGCAAAGGATCGGCGGCTACAGGGGCGCCGATGACGATTACCGCCTGCAGACAGGTGCGGCAGGAATCGATCGGGGCGATCCGACGAACCTTTCCTATCTCGAACCGGATCCGAATGGCGCCCGGATCAATATCGGCCGATACGGCAATACACCCGATGCGGCTACTTCCGGTGCGGCACGTACGGTGCAAGTGCTTTCGCCCTCGATCTTCGACAAGGCCGAAAACGGTCAGGTCATAGCGATCGACTGGCTGTCGTCGGGGCTTGTTGCGCAAAAGCTGGTGGCGGCTTACACGCCCGGAGACAGCTTCGATGACGGACTGATTTCCTGGAACACGCCGAATGGATTCGGGAACGCCAACACGATCGATTCGGACGAAGCGATCGATATGTCGGGCGTTGACAGCGCTCTGTCCGAAGAATTGTTCCGTCAGTATGAGCGCGTTGACGGAAAGGTCCTGCAAACTGATCTGAGAGATGGAAACTACAGCCTGCGGCTCCATTTCGTCGAAGGCTATAACTATGCGAATGCGGGCGACGATGTGTTCGATATCGTCATCAACGGACAAACCGTCCGGCAGGATGTCGACGTCGTTGCGCTGGCGGGCGACGATCATATTGCGTTGACGCTGGACGATATCGATTTCAGCATCGCCAATGGCGAAGGTTTCGATCTGGAATTGCGCGGCCAGAATGGCGGTGAGGCGCCACTTGCCGGCTTCGAAATTCTGCAGGCCGACCCGCAGGGCTACGAAAACCCCTCTTTCGGCATCGAGGTGTCGACGGGTGACGGCGCGACTTGGACACAGATCGCGGCGGATGAGCGCGTTTCAGAGAGTGGACGGGGCCGGTTCATGTGGAATGCGGCGCCCGTCGCCGAAACCGCGATGGTCCGCGTGACCAATAACGAGACAGGTACCCAGGCCGTTTCGTCACCTTTCCGCATCTCCAATAACGGTACATCCTATTATGTGAACGATGGCGATCTCTCGGGCGACGAATACGCAAGCGCAGTTGGTGACGATGCCAATTCCGGCAAAGCGCCCGACGATCCGATGGCGAGCCTTGGCGCACTGCTGAGAGCCTATGATCTCGATGCAGGCGATACTGTCTATGTGGATACCGGTGCCTACACGCTTCCCTACGATCTGATCATCGGATCGGCGGATGCGGGCAGTGCCGCCGGCGATGTGACATTCCAGGGTCCGGTTGCGCCTGGGCATGAAGCGGCGATTGCAAGGGGCAACAGCACCAGCGATACCAACGCGGTCGAGCTACAGGATGCCTCCTATCTGACCTTTGCCGATCTGGATATTTCCGGCGGCGAGGACGTGGTGAGCGTGACCGGCAATAGCGACCACGTCACCCTTCGCGACAGCCATATTCACAATGGCACCAACCTCATTGAGGTTGGCCGGTACGCCAACGGTTTCAGCTCTGTCGGAAATGAGCTGTCCGATGCTGGAACGACGGCGCTGATTATTGACGGCAACAGCTTCTCTGTCTCGGGCGGGCAGATTCATGACGCCGATAACGGCATCACCGGCTATGCCGATAATGGCTTCGTCGAAGGAGTCGAGATTTACAGCGTCCGCGATGCGATCCGCCTTTCCGGCAGCGATCTGGAAATTCGGGACAGCCTTATCCACGACAATACGGGAACGGGTATCGACGTTTCCCGTAACACGCTTGTAAGCGGCAATGAGGTCTACGGACAACGGGGCGGCAACGAGGTCGGGATAGACCTCGATGGTTCGGCCGCAGCGCACGACAATCTTGTTTACGACAATACGATCGGTATTCGTGCCGATTCGACGGGGCTCGTCAGCGATAACAGGGTCTATGGCAACTCGACCGGTATCTATACCACCGACTCAGGCGCGGATATCGAGCGCAACTCGATCTATTCGAATGAAACTGGTGTCGACGCCAACCTGCGCTATAGCGATCGCCTCGATCTTCTGAACAACCTGATCTACGAAAACACGAATTTCGGCGTCGTGGTTCGGGACGGCGGCGGTCATATGATCGTGAATAACACAATCTACCAGTCTGTCGGCACGGCACTCGCCCTGACCGAGAACATCGACAGCGCGACACTGCGCAACAATATTCTGTGGTCCGACCAGGGGACGGTTCTGACGGTTGCGAGTGCGGCTACAGGCAGTATCGACAGTGACTACAACCTCTTCTATCGCGGTAGCGGCGGCGCGGCGACGCTGGGAAGCTGGGCCGGTTCGGATGCGAACGATCTCGCCGCGTGGCGGACGTTGAGCGGGCAGGGCCTGAACAGCAAATCGGGTATTCCCGGCTTCATCGATATCGACGGCGCGGACAATGTGCTGGGTGAAACGGGCGTTAGCGAAGGCGGCGGTCGCGACGACAATTTCAGTCTCGACGCCAATGCCCTCGCCATCGATGCCGGCGAAAGCTACTACGCACCGAACACGGATCTTCTGCAGCGCCAGCGCAGCAATGATGCCGCCACGCCGGATACAGGAGCGGGCTGGCGTCTCTATGGCGCGACCGGCGGCATTGGCTCCGTCTATGACGGAACGAACCCGCTCCCGGGTACGGCCCAAGGCTGGAATTCGTCATACTCCGAATATGATCTCGATCTCGGTTTCGATTTCGAATTCTACAACGGGAGCTACAACACCGTTTCCGTTTCCGCGGACGGCTTCATTTATTTCGAGGGGCGCGACCGCGACTACGATGTCGAGCACACCGCGGACGGTTTCGAGAACAATCGTATTATTGCTCCCCTATGGGGCGATCTCAGCACCTATGGCGGGAGCAGGGATATCTATGTCGATAAGGCTTCCGACCACGTCACGATCCGCTGGGAGGCGAAAGATCAGAATGACGATTCCGCCGTCAATTTCGCTGTCACGCTGAACCAGGACGGGACGTTCCGTTTCGACTATGGCGCAGGCAACCAGGTGGATGATGCCTTTGTCGGCGTTTCGGCAGGCAATGGCGAGACTTTTGTGCGGACCGCCTATGACGGGCAGACCGACCTGGGCGCCGCAACGCCGCTGGAGTGGGCCGTCAGGACAGGTGAAGGGCTCGACTATTTCGATATCGGTGCCTTCGAGTTCGTCGGCAACTCGGACGATACGACGCCGCCTACCGTCGGCAGCATTCCGGTTCTGCCGGCCGATGGAGGCTCTACTGCAAAGGCGTTCTCGACAATCCAGGTCTCGTTCAGCGAACCGCTCGACCTCATAAGCGCCCGAAGCCAGGCCAACTATGAGCTGGTCGCAGCCGGCGCGGACGGCGTGTTCGATACCACGGACGATATTTCGATCAATGTCGACCCGGCCTATTCCTTCCCGGAAACCAACCTTGTGCTGGACCTGCCGGACGGTACCCTTCAGGAAGGCGCCTATCGGCTCACCATTTCCGGTACGCTGGCCGTCTACGATACGGCGGGCAACAAGCTCGATGGTGACGGCGACGGTTCGGCAGGCGGCGATTATGTGCGGACATTCAGCATCGACGCAGGTCTGAACGATGCGCCGGTGGCGAACGACCGGTCCGTGTCCACGGATGAAGACCAGACGGTCGATATCACGCTGAACGGCTCGGATGCCGACAACGATCCTTTGACATGGTCGATTGTGAACGATCCCGCTAATGGCTCGATCAGCGCTTTCGATCCATCCACCGGGACCCTCACTTATACGCCGGATGCCGACTACAATGGCTCGGATACGTTCCAGGTCGAAGTGGCGGACGGTAACCTCAACGGCACCGACCAGGCCGAAATCAGCCTGGCCATCGGTGCGATCAACGACGCTCCCGAAGCCACCCCCGAAAATGTCGAAGCGGTGGCAGGCCAGGCGACGACGATCGTGCTGCGTGGTAGCGACAAGGAAACCTCAAGCGACGACCTTTCCTATCAGATCGCGACTTCGCCTGCGCATGGCTCACTCTCTCGCGTCAGCGGCAATGTATTCGAGTACACCGCCGATCCGGATTATGTGGGTGCCGACAGTTTCGATTTCGTGGCCGTGGATACGGGCGATCCGGCGGGCTCCGGCACGAATGCGCTGCAGAGCAACGCTGCCACCGTCTCCATTGATGTGAAGCAGGGTAATCAGGCGCCCTCGATCGACGCGGTGGGCGCACTGAACGTTGATGAGGGATCGACCCTTTCTGTGACCCTGACCGGTAGCGACCCGGAAAACGGCACTCTGAGCTGGTCGCTCGACCAGGCACCTTCCGGTGCCTCCATCGATGCGCAGAGCGGGCTTCTGACATGGACCCCGGCGGATGGCCCGCGGACCGGCAATTTTGCCGTTCGGCTTACCGATGACGGCGATCCTGCCCGCAGCGACACGCTCAGCTTCCAGGTCGGCGTCAACAATGTGAAACCGGGCTTCAATATCAGTGGTGCCAGCTCGGTTGACGAAGGGGATACCTATACCCTCTCGCTCGGCGCAAGCGATCCCGGCGACGATACGATTTCCGGCTGGACGATCGACTGGGGCGATGGAACGACGGCGACGGTGGCCGGCACGGCCACATCGGCGCAGCATGTCTTCAGTGGCGACACGACCTACACTGTCCAGGTCTCCGCGACGGATGAGGACGGCACCTACGATGCCGGGCCCATCGATGTGGCGGTTCAGGGCGTGAATACAGCTCCGGTGATGAATGCCATCTCCGACCGGATTCTCGACGAAGGCGATACGCTCGATCTGACGCCGCAAGCAACGGATGCAGATGGCAACGACCTTGCCTGGAGTCTCGATGATGCGCCGGCTGGTGCGACCATTGACCCCGATACCGGACACCTTCTGTGGACCGCGCCGGATGGCGATGCGACGGCGACGTTTACATTGCGTGTGGAAGACAATGCGACCGTGTCGAAATCGGATACGCAGAGCTTTACCGTCACGGTGGATGACGTCGCGCCGACATTGTCGGTGAACGGGCTGTCCAGCGCTACGACCGGCGAGACCTATACCCTTTCCTTCGGCGCGAGCGATCCCGGCGACGATACGATTTCCGGTTGGACGATCGACTGGGGTGACGGAAGCAGCTCTCAACTCGGCTCGAACGCGACCTCGGCAGACCATGTCTTCGGTGCGGCGGGGAATTTCGACATTGTCGCCACAGCGACAAACGAGGATGGCAGCTTTGATGCCTCGCCCGTTCAGGTGGCTGTCACGCGGGCGAACACCGCGCCGGCGATTGATCGGGTCGGCGATCAATCTGTCGATGAAGGCGATACGCTGTTGTTGCAGCTTTCGGCGACAGATCCCGACAATGACGCTTTCGAATGGTCGCTCGATCAGGCGCCTTCCGGTGCCTCCATCGATGCGCAGAGCGGGCTTCTGACCTGGACGCCGTCCGACGGTCCCGATACGCGGACATTCATCGTCCGCGCAACGGAAACTGGCAGTGGCGGGCTTTCCTCGACTATGCAGTTCGATGCCAGTGTCGATGATGTGGCTCCGACGCTGACCGTCGATGGGGATACCTCGGTGATCGTCGGTGAGACCTATACCCTTTCCTTCGGTGCCAGCGATCCCGGCGACGACACGGTTTCCGGCTGGACGATCGACTGGGGCGACGGCAGCACGTCGCAGCTCGGCGGCGGCGCGACTTCAGCGGACCACGTCTTCGGGGCTGCGGGCGATGTCGACATCGTTGCGATGGCCACCAATGAGGATGGCAGCTTCGATGCCTCGAGTTTGTCCCTTACCGTTGCGCCTGTACCCAAAGCACCGCAGATCAGCTCCATTGCGGACCAGCAGGTGAACGAAGGCGACCGCTTCGAGTTCACACCGACGCTCGACAACACACTCTCGTCTTCGGTGGTCTGGTCGCTCGACAATGCGCCATCTGGCGCCACTATCGATCCGGACAGCGGTCGTATCGTGATGGATGCGGCAGATGGACCCGCCAGCTACGACTTCACCCTGCGTGCGGCAAACGCCAATGCGTCCTCCAAGTTCGACACGGTCGACTTCTCGCTGACGGTACAGGATCTTGCGCCGACGCTTTCTGTCAGCGCACCGTCCCGGGTGAACACAGGCGAAAACTTCAGCGTCTCTTTCGGAGCAAACGATCCGGGGAATGACACCGTTTCCAGCTGGCTGGTGGACTGGGATGACGGCACCACCGATACGGTCGGCGGATCGCTCGAGAGCTTTTCCCACAGCTATGGGCAGGTGGGCGAGTATCAGGTCGCAGTGACTGCGATCAACGAAGACGGTTGGTTCGACGCAATCCCGGTAGAAGTTTCCGCCTCCGTGCCGATACCGCCGCAACTTCCGGACTTCCTTGATGTTGGCGTCCCTCCATTCAATGGACCGGGGCAGGGCAATGGAGCAACTCCCGGAAATGGCGGTGCCGGTGGCGAACCGGGCGGCACTCCCCTGCTTCCCGGCAATGGTCCGGACGACCCCGGTGGTTTCGGACCGTCTTTTTCCGGCAATGGCCAGCCGCCCGGCCTCGTTGACCCCTATGGATCGGATACACCGTTGCTGGAGCCTGTCACGCTCGGCTCCAATGGCGGCGGCACGTCGTCCTCCGTCACCTTCGGCGGCGCCACGTCGGGCTATTCCGGTACGGGGATCTCCGTCTCCTCCCCCTCGGGCGATGTGGTGAGCGGGAATGACGGTCTGGGGCTCGAAGGGCCTCAGGGCATACCGCGGCCCCTGGCCTACAATCCTGATACGGGCACGACACCTTCTGTCGGCATCGGCTTCCAGAGCGGTGCGCAGGGCGCGAGAATCTCGGTCGGCGGCATGAGTACACAGCCCGTCTCCTACCAGGGTGAAAGTTATTATACCTCCGGCGAATGGGTTGCCTACAGGGACGGGGAAGTTGTCGCGCGCGGGCAATTCACCAATGTGGATGGCAAGCAGGTGCTTCAGATCGACATCAAGCCCGGCACCACTTTCGACAGAATCGAATTGAAGGCACAATTGCCGCAGACCGAAGACGGCAAGACCCTGCCGCCGAACGCGGATGTCGAGACGAATGGTTTCTTCATCGAGGGGGTCACCTATCGCGGAGCGGCGCCACGGGAAGATAACGCACCAGATGCAACCAGTGATCGGGCAATGCTCGACGGTGACGACCGTGAAGCGGATTATGCCATGGTTCTGCCCGGGGGCCTCACATTGCCTTTCGACATCTTCGGCGTTGAGCAACAGGCTGGACTTGTGGGGCCCATGCCGGAGATGTACCGATTGCATCAGATTGTAGGCATGCATGGCAAGGTTCACGCCCAGACGAACGGTGACGAAAGCGGCGAGCTTTATGTCTTCGACGAGGAAACCGGCAGCTGGCGTATTGCGACGCTCCAGGAAGCGGTTGGCCAGGGCAGCGAACAGGCGGACTGGCAATGGGTCGAGGCAAGCGAGACGGGCAATGCATCAGGCGGCTTCGACTGGAGCGGTCTTGAAAGGGCTTCCCCGAGCGGTGCGGACCGCTACGCCTAAACCGACAACTATTCCCAGTGAGATACCCGAAGGAAGGAATCCATGAGCAGCAGCACAAAAAAAGAAGGTAATGGCAATACGCAGGGCAATGCAGAGATGGAAGCGCCGCAATCGGCCGATCAGCAGCGGGTGCGAAAGGTCAATTGGGACGATTCCGACATGGACATTTCCTTTGCCAATGTCGTGAATGTGCTGAACACGCGCGAGGAATTCATGCTGCTTTTCGGCACCAATCGGACATGGAATGCATCCGACGCCGAAGAACTTCAGGTCAAGCTCGAAAACCGCATTGTTCTTACACCGCATGCGGCCAAGCGTATGCTGGCGCTACTGGCCAACCGGCTTCAGGACTATGAAAATCGTTTCGGCAAGATCGACATCTGATAGTGCCGGACGGGCTGTGCAGGTCCGATGAGTGACGGCGTACAAACCATAGGGACGGGCACCGTTTCTAACCCCGGCGTTTCCGATGAGACGCCGGACTGGCAGAGCTTAGGTAGGAGTCATGATCCGCATGATGGTGCGGGGGCGTGGCTCCGGCTCGTCTGTATGCGTCTGGATGAGGTTCGTCGCGCGCTAGTCGTTATGCGCAACGATAGCGCGGAACCGATGCGTCCGGTGGCGATGTGGCCCGGCGCCAACTCAGCGACGCCCGGTCTGAAGGCAGTGTGTGAAAGCGCGCTGGAAAAGGAATCCGGCGTCGTTCGGCAAGAAGAGAACGGGAAAGGTGTTCTCCTCGCTTGGCCATGCCTCGTCGAAGGAGATGTGCGGGCGATCGTTGCGTGTGAGTTCGGCCCGCTGGAAGACAATGCTCTCACCGGCGCGCTTCGCCAGGTACAGCTTTATGCGGGCTGGCTCGAGGTCTTTATAAGGCGGGCTCGTCTGAGGACCGACGAAGCGAGGGTCTCGCAGGCCACCGAAATTCTCGATATCCTTGCCGCAATCCTCGATGAGCCCGGATTCGAGAGCGCGGCACGCGCGCTGGTGACTGAACTTGCCTTGAGGTTTGATTGCGACCGCGTGTCCCTCGCCATGGCGCCGGACGGCAAGCCAAAGGCCGTCGCACTTTCCAATGCGGCCAATTTCAGCCGTGAGATGAATCTCGTTGGTGCTATTGAGCACGCGGCAGAAGAGGCGATCGACCAGGAAGCTGTCGTCATGTGGCCCGCCGTTGGGGACGATGCCATTCTCGTGTCGCGCGAGGCCGAGGCGCTGGCCCGTACCGGCGGCGCCGGCGCCGTGCTGTCCGTGCCGCTTATTCACGAAGATCATTGCCTGGGAGCCCTCATATTCGAACTCAGGCAGCTGGAGGAAATCGGGCAGGACCATCTTGCGCTGATTGAGGCGGCAGTGCCGCTCTTTGCCCCGGTTCTGGACGAAAAGCGCGCCAATGACGATTGGCTCTATCGCAAGATTTACAGATCCGGATACCGGCAAGTTGAACGATTGACCGGACCGGGATTTGTGGGGCGGAAGCTTGCTCTCGCCGGCGCGGTTTTTCTCGGTCTTTTCGCGCTCTTGGCGACGGGCAGACAGGAGATCGTCTCAGAAGCGCGTCTTGAAGGCGAAGTTCAGCGGTCCATCGTTGCGCCGTTCGATGGCTATGTGTTGAGTGAAACGAAGCGTGCAGGCGATGTGGTCGAGGAAGGCGATGTGATCGCGCGGCTCGACCAGCGCGACATGCAATTGCAGCGCTTGCGTTATGTCGCTGCGCGCGAACAGCATCAGCTGGAACTGCAGCGCGCCCTGGCGGAAGGGAATCGCGCGGACATCAATGTGACCAAGGCGCGTATTCGCGAGGCGGGCGCGCAAGTCAGGTTGCTCGACGAGATGATCGCTCGGGCGACGATCAAGGCCCCTTTCGACGGTCTCGTCGTGTCAGGCGATCTCAGTCAGAAGGTTGGCGCACCGGTGGAACGCGGCGACCGGCTCTTCCGTCTGACGCCGCTCAATGGCTACCGTCTCGTCATGTTCGTGGACGAACGGAAGGTTTCTGAGGTGGAGAAAAATCAGCAGGGTGCCGTACGGTTCGCCTCTTTCCCCGACCTGACATGGCCGGTGGAGGTGACGAACATCACGCCCGTCACGGAAATACGCGATGGCGCCAATGTGTTTCGCGTCGAGGGGCAGATGACCGGCGACGTTGTCCGCCTGCGGCCCGGGATGGAAGGCGTTGTGAGGCTTGAAGGTCGTGAGCGCCGTCTTGTAGCGATTTGGCTCGAACCGGCGTGGAACTGGCTGCGGCTGGCTTTCTGGCGCTGGATGCCTTCGGGGTAACGATCATGGCTAATCCGGGTGTGTACAGCGCGTCATGGTACAGGGTGAAAGATCTTCGCCCTCGGCTGCGCACGCATGTAGAAGTGCACCGTCACCGGTTTCGGGGTGAGACTTGGTATGTGCTGCAGGATCATGCGACCGGGCAGTTTTTCCGCTTTTCGCGCAAGACCTGGAGTGTCATCGGATTGATGGACGGGGAGCGGAGCGTCGACGAGATCTGGACTCTCGCGGCGCAGCGCCTTGGTGACGATATGCCGACCCAGGACGAGGTGATCCAGCTTCTCGGGCAGCTTCACAAGGTCGATGCGCTGCTGGGCGATGTGCCCCCGGCATTGCGTGAACTGGACGAGCGCGCGCGACTGAATCGGCGCGAGCGCATACTCAACAAAATTCGTAATCCGATTTTCCTGAGGATTCCTCTCGTCGATCCTGACCGGTTCCTGACAGCGACGCTACCCTATGTGAGACCGCTCTTTTCGCGAACCGGGTTTGTCATATGGGCGGTCATCGTGCTGAACAGTGCGGCCATGGCCGTCATGCATTGGGGTGCGCTGACGGGCAATCTGCTGGACAGGGTTCTGTCCTCCGGCAGTATCCTGCTTCTGATCGTTCTCTTTCCGCCGCTCAAGCTCCTTCATGAACTGGGACATGGCTGGGCTGTCAGACGTTTTGGAGGAGAGGTCCATGAAATTGGCGTGATGCTGCTTGTGCTCATGCCGATCCCCTATGTCGAGGCATCGTCCTCCGCCGCTTTCCGGTCCAAATGGGCGCGTGTAGCGGTGGGCGGTGCCGGCATGATGACAGAGCTGTTCATCGCGGCCATCGCCTTTCACCTTTGGCTCGCCGCCGAGCCCGGTCTTTTGAAGGCGGCCTGCTTCAACATGATGCTGATCGCCGGTGTCTCGACGATCTTCTTCAACGGCAACCCGTTGGCCCGCTTCGATGCCTACTACATGCTGTCGGACTTTTTGGAGATACCCAACCTCGGCAGCCGGTCGGTCCGCTGGTGGGGCTATCTGGCAGAGCGTTACCTCTTTGGCGTATCCGATGCGC
>CAYSVF010000032.1:0-13049 GCA_964434415.1 uncultured Parvibaculum sp. | reverse complement strand
TGGATTCCTATTCCAGCCGCGATGCGCAGGCTGCCATGGATGTCTGGATGCAGGACGAAGAGATCGACGAGATGTACAACTCGATCTTCCGTGAACTGCTGACCTACATGATGGAAGACCCCCGCACCATCGGCGTCTCCACGCATCTTCTCTTCATTGCGAAGAACCTGGAACGGATCGGCGACCACACGACCAATGTCGCCGAGACGGTCCGCTACCTCATCACCGGCGAACGTGTCGTGGATGACCGCCCGAAGGGCGATACGACGAGCATGACCTCGATAGAATCGGATGATTGAAGGAGGCCACAAGGGAAATGCAGATGTTGACCACGGCGGATGAGCTACGGTCTCACGCGTCCTTTGAACGAAGAATGAAACCAACCGTATTGATTGTGGAAGACGAGGAGGCTCTGTCGACCCTCCTCCAGTACAATCTGGACAAGGAAGGCTACCGGATTCTCTCCGCGTCGGATGGCGAGGAGGCTGCGATGATGGTTCGGGAAACGACCCCCGATCTCGTCCTCCTCGACTGGATGCTGCCGGGACTGTCCGGTATCGAGCTGTGCCGCAGGCTTCGTGGCCGGCCCGAAACCCGCAACCTGCCGATCATCATGATCACGGCGCGTGGCGAGGAATCGGACCGTATCCGCGGTCTCGACACCGGCGCCGACGATTATGTGACCAAGCCTTTCTCCATGACCGAGCTTCTGGCGCGGATCAGGGCGGTGATGCGGCGGATTCGTCCGGCGCTGACCGAGGATCTCGTCACTTTCGGCGATATCGTGATCGACCGGGCCGCGCATCGCGTGCGGCGCGGCGAACGGGAGGTTCATCTGGGCCCCACCGAATACCGCCTGCTCGATCATCTGATCCAGCATCCCGGGCGCGTCTTCAGCCGCGAGCAATTGCTCGATGCGGTCTGGGGCTCCGATGTCTATGTCGAAGCCCGCACCGTGGATGTGCATGTGGGCCGTTTGCGCAAGGCGCTCAATGACAGGGGCGAGCGCGATCCGATCCGCACCGTCCGCTCCGCGGGCTATGCGCTGGACGAGCAGTTCCGCGCCTGACCGCTTTCAGGCCCCGGCGCTTCATGCCCCAAAAAAAGCCGGTATCTTTCGACACCGGCTTTTGTTTGCGCCCCTTCCCCTGGGGCCCCGACGGGAAGGCTCCCCTCCGGATTGGTCAGCCCGTAAGCCGGTCCGTCCGCGCACGCTCGCGATTGCGGCGGCTCTGCGCGGGCTGATAGGCCTTCCGCGCATGTTCGGGGCAATAAGGCATGCCGTCTTCGGCACCCCGTCCGCAGAAATGGAAGCCGGCCTTGCCCGGTTCGCCGATGGGCCATTTGCAGGTCCGTTCGGTCAGCGTCAGCACCGTGGCGCGCTCCGAAAGCGGCAGGTCGGGCAGCTCGCTAACGTTCGAGGCCCGGTTTTCCTTCGGCAGATTGTCCTCGCTCCGGCTCTGAAGCTCTTCTTTCTGCTCGCGCGGGGTGGCCGGCTCGGGCCGGGCCCTGACCAGCGTGCGCGGCGCCGCGGGGCGGCTCGTGCGCGCCGGACGGCTCGGTGTGGCACGGCCGGAAAGACCGAGCCGGTGCACCTTGCCGATCACCGCGTTTCGCGTCACGCCGCCAAGCTGTTTGGCAACCTGACTGGCGCTGAGGCCTTCCGACCACAGCTTTTTCAGGAGTTCTACGCGTTCCTCAGTCCACATCTCGGTTCCTTCCCCCTTTTGGCCCGGAAGACCCTGCTATCCGGCAGGACCCGGCCTCGGCCCGGCCAATGCCCGCAAATCTCGCCCGTCAGGCACACCAGATTTCGTATGTGTTCACGAAAAATATACTAGATGGGGGTAGTTTTTAGCAAGGAGACATGCCCCTTCGATTCGGCTTATCCACAGAAAAGGGTGGGGGCGCCGCGTTTCTCTCCCTATATATGCCCCTTGCGCAGCCGGAATGGCCCGGTCCGGGACGGATATCCCCTTAAGGGGCGGGGTTCATGCCGCCGCTGCCCATCCGCGACGGTCCTTCTGCGAGGACCTGTGACAATTTTCCGGGGCGCGATTGTCACGGGGACGGGGGTCCCCTATTGCTTGCCCGTAAATCAAGACCGTGCCGGGCGCCCGTCGCCCGAGGCACCGATAAACGTCAAGGGAGCCTTGCCCATGAGTGTTTCGACAGATCGCAAGTCAACGCAGCCCATGGTCGGCGCGCGTCGGTTCGGCTCGGTGAACTGGCTCGGCGTGTGGACGCTCTATGTGAAGGAAGTGCGCCGCTTCATGAAGGTCATCACCCAGACGGTGGCGGCGCCCGTGGTGACCACGCTTCTTTACCTTGCGATCTTCGCCCTCGCCATCGGCAAGTTTCGGCCGGATGTGCATGGCGTGCCCTTTATCGAATTTCTGGCGCCGGGCCTCATCATCATGACGATGATCCAGAACTCCTTTGCCAATACGTCGTCCTCCATCCTGATTTCGAAGGTGCAGGGCAACATCGTCGATATCCTCATGCCGCCCCTTTCGCCGGGCGAGCTGAATGTGGGGATCGCGACGGCGGGCGTTACGCGCGGTGTGGTCTGCGGCCTGGCGACGGCGCTCGGCATGTGGCCCTTCATCCATCTGGAGATCGATCATCTCTGGGCGGTGGTCTTCTTTGCCGTCGGGGCTTCGCTCATGCTCTCGCTGCTCGGCATGATGGGTGGCATCTGGTCGGAGAAGTTCGATCATCTTCAGGCCGTGACCAACTTCCTGATCCTGCCGGCGACCTTCCTCTCGGGCACCTTCTATTCGGTGACGCAGCTTCCGGATTTCGCCTATCACATCACCCAGTACAACCCGATCTTCTATCTGATCGACGGTTTCCGCTATGGCATGACGGGCCATGCCGACGGCTCCATCGAGATCGGCGTGGCGGTCGTGCTGGCGGTCAATGCGATCCTCTGGGCGGTTTGCCACATGATGCTGAAGCGCGGCTACCGTCTGAAGGCCTGACCGGCCGCTTAGGGCGGGGCGAAGGACACGCTAACCGCCCGCATGACTTCACTTTTTTGCGTTGGGAGGGGCCGTCGGCGATTGACAGCGAGGCGGCCTCTCCCTAATACTTCGAGGCTTCTCGCAACGCCGCCGGATTTGGGCGGCTTTTTCTATTGGGGCCTGTCTATGGAAAATGACAGGTGCAGCCGGACGGGCTTTCGACACAAGCGGCCGGTGCGATCCCCCGCAGGAGCGCAGTCGTGATCACGCCAGTTCTGCCGACCTATGCACGGGCCGACCTCGAATTCGAGAAGGGCGAGGGCTCATACCTCCTCACCGCCTCGGGCGAGCGATATCTCGACTTCGGTGCCGGGATCGCGGTCAATGTGCTCGGTCATGCAAACCCGGGTCTCATCGCCGCGCTGAACGAGCAGGCGCAGAAGGTCTGGCACACCTCCAACATCTATCGCATTCCCGGACAGGAGCGGTTGGCGCAGCGCCTGGTCGAGGCGACCTTCGCCGACACGGTATTCTTCACCAATTCGGGCGCAGAGGCGCTGGAATGCGCCATCAAGATGGCCCGCAAATATCACGCGGTGAACGGCCATCCGGAGCGCTACGAACTCATCACCATGGAAGGGGCCTTCCATGGGCGGACGCTGGCGACCATCGCCGCGGGCGGCCAGAAGAAATATCTCGAAGGCTTCGGCCCGGCGGTGCCCGGTTTCCCGCAAGTGCCTTTCGACGATCTGAAGGCGCTCAAGGAAGCGATCGGCCCGGCGACCGCGGGCGTTCTGATCGAGCCCATCCAGGGCGAGGGTGGTATCCGCCCCATCCCTTATGGCGACCTCAGAAAGATCCGCGAAATCTGCGACGAAGCGGGCATCCTGCTCGTGCTCGACGAGGTGCAGACCGGCGTTGGCCGCACGGGCAAGCTCTTCGCGCATGAACTGGCCGGCATCACGCCGGACATCATGGCCATCGCAAAGGCGCTGGGCGGCGGCTTTCCCGTGGGCGCCTGCCTCGCGACGGAAGAGGCGGCCAAGGGCATGACGGCCGGTACGCATGGCTCGACTTTCGGCGGCAATCCGCTGGCCATGGCCGTCGCAAATGCGGTGCTGGATCAGGTGCTGGCCGACGGCTTCATCGAGCATGTGAACGAACTCGGCCGCACACTGCGCCAGAAGCTGGCGCGGCTCGCCGACGAGCATCCCGACATCATCGAGGGCGTGCGCGGCGAAGGCCTGATGCTCGGCATCAAATGCAAGGTGCCGAACACCGATCTGGTCGCCGCCGCGCGGAGCGAACATCTGCTGGTGGTGGGCGCGGGCGACAATACGGTCCGCCTGCTGCCGCCGCTCAATATCGGAGAGCACGAGGTGGAAGAAGCCATCGACAAGCTGTCGAATGCCTGCACCGC
Organism: uncultured Parvibaculum sp.; assembly: GCA_964434415.1. Lineage (GTDB taxonomy): Bacteria > Pseudomonadota > Alphaproteobacteria > Parvibaculales > Parvibaculaceae > Parvibaculum. Next base: position 8,663 of record CAYSVF010000032.1, on the reverse strand, counting down.
GCTGGACGGACGCGCGGGCGGCAAGCGGGAGGGCGCGGCATGAGCCGGCATTTCCTCGATCTGCATGAAATCGCGCCGGGCGAATTGCGCGGCATTCTCGACGGCGCCCATGCGCGCAAGGCCGCGCGCAAAGGCAAGGGCCAGGCCGAGCCCGATGACGACATGCCGCTCAACGGCAAGCTGCTCGCCATGATCTTCGAGAAACCCTCGACGCGGACCCGCGTCTCCTTCGATGTGGCGATGCGCCAGCTAGGTGGCCAGACGCTGTTGATGAACGGGCAGGAAACCCAGCTCGGCCGCGGCGAAACCGTTGCCGACACGGCGCGCGTTCTGTCGCGCTTCGTCGATGCGGTGATGATCCGCACCACCGACCACGCCTCGCTGCTGGAACTCGCCGAAAATGCGAGTGTCCCCGTCATCAACGGTCTCACCGACAAGTCCCATCCCTGCCAGCTCATGGCGGATGTGATGACCTTCGAAGAACACAAGGGCGATATCGCCGGCCGCAAGGTCGCCTGGGTGGGCGACGGCAACAATGTCGCCGTCTCCTGGATCCATGCCGCCGGTCAGCTCGGCTTCGAATTGCGCCTGGCCTGCCCGCCGGAACTGAGCCCGGATGCCGACGTCATGGACTGGGCAAAGAAGACCGGCGCAAAAGTGACGCTCGGAACCGATCCGGGCGCGGCGGTCGACGGTGTCGATTGCGTGGTGGCCGACACCTGGGTCTCCATGGGCGACGATGTTGAAACCAAGACCCGCCGTCACAATCTATTGGCTCCGTTCCAGGTGAACGAGACGCTGATGGGCAAGGCGGCCCCGGACGCCATTTTCATGCATTGCCTGCCCGCGCATCGCGGCGAGGAAATGACCGCCGACGTGATCGACGGTCCCGCCTCGGTGGTCTGGGACGAGGCGGAAAACAGGCTGCACGCCCAAAAGGGTGTGCTCGCCTGGTGTTTCGGGTAACAGCCCGAACGGCCAGGCGGTGGTGTGAGACAACACGCCCGACTGACAGGAAGTAAAGATGAGTGACGCAAGCCAGAACAGGGGCGGCGGCGATGGCCGCCGCTTCGACATGCCGGGCGACGACATCGTGCAGCCCTTCCAGATCGAGGATCTGGGCATAAGGGGGCGCCTCGTGCGTCTCGGGCCGCTGGTCGACGAAGTGCTGAAACGCCATGATTATCCCGAACCGGTCTCCCGCCTGCTGGGCGAAGCGCTGGCGCTGACGGTGATGCTCGGCTCCGCCCTCAAATTCGAGGGCCGCTTCATCCTGCAGACGCAGAGCAAGGGCCCCATCTCCATGCTGGTCGCCGACTATGAAAGTCACGGCGACGGCACGGGCAAGGTACGCGGCTATGCGCATATGGACAGCGATGCCGTGAACGAGGCTATTGCGGCTGGCCACGCGTCATCAGCCGAGCTGATGGGAGAGGGGCATATGGCCCTCACCATCGATCAGGGCGGCGACATGGACCGCTATCAGGGCATCGTCGCGCTCGACCCGGAAGGGCTTACCCATTCGGCGCATGAATATTTCGAGAGTTCCGAACAGGTGGCGACCCGCATTCGCATCGCTGCCGGGCCGCTATACAGCCGCGATGCGGAAGGCCATGGCGAGAAGCATTGGCGCGCCGGCGCGATCATGATCCAGCATATCGCGCGCGAGGGCGGCCTCACCGGCTATCGCGAGGGAGACGACGACAGTCCCTATACGGAGGAAGAGGAAAGCTGGAACCGCGCCTCCATCCTGCTCGACACGGTAGAGGACCATGAGCTGCTCGACCCCGCGCTGGAACCGCAGCGGCTGCTGTTCCGTCTCTTCCATGAGGATGGTGTCCGCGCCTTCCACACATCCGGCGTGGAGTTCGGGTGCCGCTGCTCGCGCGAGCGGATGAGTTCGGTCCTGCGCTCCTTCGGCGCGGAAGAGATCGACAGCATGGTGCTGGACGATGTCATCACCACCAAATGCGAGTTCTGCAGCTCGGTCTATGTCTTCACCGCCGACGAGTTGAAGGAAGGGCTGGAGGAGTAGTCTTCAGCCCCCCACATGCTCGGCGAGCCGCATCATGAAGCGCTCGCATTCGGCGATCTGCGAAAGCTCGATGAACTCGTCCGGCTTGTGGGCCTGTGCAATGTCGCCCGGTCCGCAAACCAGCGTCGGCACATCCGCCATCTGGAAAAGCCCGGCCTCCGTCGCATAGGACACGGCTTCCGTCTCGTTGTATTGCGCAAGCTTCAGGATCAGCGTTTCCGCCGCCGATCCGGTTTCCGGCACGAGGCCAGGCGCTTTGGCGCGTTCGCGCGTCTCGATGCGAGCCTGCGGGTAGATCTCGCGCATGCGCGGCAGCAAGTCTTTTTCGGCAAAGTCGGTGAAGCGGTTGATGATCTCGTCGGGATCGTCGTCGGGCAGCGCACGATATTCCCAGCCGAATTCGCATTGGCGCGGAATGATGTTCACGGCCGTGCCGCCTTTCAGCACGCCCACATTGACGGTGGTGTAGGGCGGCGCGAAGCGGCAGCCCGACGGTGAGCGTTCGCGCATTTCCTGCGCGAGCCTGTCCAGAAACCCGATCAGCTCCACCGCATAAGAGATCGCGGAGACCCCCTTATGCGTTTGGCTGGAATGGGATTCGAGACCCGTAACGGTCGTGAAATAGGACTGGATGGATTTATGCGCATTGACGACCTTCATCATCGAAGGCTCGCCGACAATGGCGACCGCCGGACGCGGAAGGTCGCGCACGATGCCGTCGATCATCGGCCTGACGCCGAGGCAGCCTATTTCCTCGTCGTAGGAAAAGGCGAGATGCACGGGAATGGCCGGTCCGCGCTTCAGGAATTCCGGCACCATGACGAGCGCAATGGCGATGAAGCTTTTCATGTCGCTGGTGCCGCGCCCGAAAAGCATGCCGTCCTTCTCGACGACGTTGAAGGGATCGCTCGACCAGTCCTGTCCGTCCACCGGCACGACATCGGTATGGCCCGACAGCACGATGCCGCCCGGCTTCGACGCATCGCCGATAGTTGCAAAGAGATTGGCCTTGGAGCCATCCTCGTTCACGACGCGCTGTGAGGCGACGCCATGACTGGCCAGATAGTCCTCGATAAAGGAAATCAGCTTGAGATTGGAATTCCGGCTGGTCGTGTCGAAGGAGATGAGCCGGTCGATCATCTCCCGGGTTGAAAGCCGTATCGGCGCCATCGCATCCCCCTGGGTGAGGGGGCATCCTAGCGCGGCTTGGCGATCAGTTCATCAGTGCCTTGGTGTGGGGGCAGTCGAGCGAAAAGGCGGGAATGTTCACCTCGAAGGTTTCCCCGCCGCCGGTTTCCATCTGGTACTTGCCGAACATGATGCCGGAAGGCGCGCCCAGCGGGGTTCCGCTGGTATATTCGAAGCGCTCGCCGGGATGGAGCACGGGCTGCTCGCCGACCACGCCGTCGCCGCGCACTTCATGGACGCGGCCGCCCGCATCGGCGATCTGCCAGTAGCGCGAGCGCAGCTGCACCGTCTCGCCGCCTTCATTTTCGATGACAACGCGATAGGCCCAGACGAAATAATCGTCATCGGGCTCCGACTGGTCTTCCAGATAGGTCGGTTCTACGCAGACTTTGATGGATCTCGTCTTCTCGCTGTACATCGGCTGTCCTGCTCTCCGGTACGCCCGGCGTGAGGTCTTCATTCTGAATGCCCCGCGGAACTGGATATGACCCGGCCACGTTCTTGGCAAGAGGTCCCGGCGAGTTCCGCACGGCAGGCTTAGCAGGAGAGGGGCTAAATTCCCCTTAATGTTCGCCTGTCCGGAGTGGATCAATCTCAGATGCGCGCAAGTGCCGCATCGAAATCGGCGATGAGATCGTCGGCCTCCTCGAGCCCGACGGAAAGCCGGACGAGCCCTTCCCGGATGCCCAGCTCCTCCCGCGCCTCGGGCGAAAGCCGCTGATGGGTGGTCGTCGCCGGGTGGGTGATGAGGCTCTTGGCATCGCCCAGATTGTTGGAAATCTTGACGATTTCCAGCGCATTCGCCGCCTTGAAGGCACCCGCCTTGCCCCCCTTCACCTCGAAGGCGACGATGTTGCCGCCCATTTCCATCTGGCTCATGGCGAGATTGTGCTGGGGGTGGGATTCGAGGCCCGGGTAAAATACCCGTTCCACTTTTTCATGGCCGTCGAGGAGGCGCGCAACGGCCTCTGCATTTTTTGCATGCTGACGCACACGAAGGTCCAGCGTCTCGAGGCTTTTGAGCATGACCCAGGCATTGAAGGGGCTGATGGCGGGGCCTGTCTGGCGGAGGAAATTCGCCAGATGCTCGTCGATGAAGTCCTGGTCCGACAGCACCACCCCGCCGAGGCAGCGGCCCTGGCCGTCGATATGCTTGGTCGCGGAATAGACGACGACATCCGCGCCCAGCTCCATCGGCTTCTGGAGAACCGGCGTCGCAAACACATTGTCGACGATCAGGCGCGCCCCGTTGGCATGGGCAAGCTCGGCCACCGCCGCGATGTCGATCACTTCCAGCGTCGGGTTCGACGGCGATTCCAGAAAGAGCACCTTGGTCTCGGGGCGGATGGCCGCGCGCCATTCGTCCATGTTGCGCCCGTCCACGAAACTGGAGGTCACGCCGAAGCGCGGCAGCAGCGTCTCCACGATATAGCGGCAGGAGCCGAACAGCGCGCGTGAAGACAGCACATGATCTCCCGCCTGCAGATGACAGAGCATGGAGGCGGTCACGGCGGCCATGCCGCTTGCTGTCGCTCGGGCATCCGCTGCGCCCTCAAGCGCCGCGATGCGCTCCTCGAACATACGCACGGTGGGGTTGGCAAAGCGGCTATAGACGTAGCCCGGCTCTTCGTTCTTGAAGCGGGCCTCCGCCGATTCCATCGTCTCGTACACATAGCCCGAGGTCAGGAACATCGCCTCGCTCGTCTCTCCGAACTGGCTGCGCATGGAGCCCCCATGGACGGCGGCGGTGCGGGCGCTCCATTTGGCGGAGGAGGGTGTCTTTTCGGTCATCGGCGTGTCCCCAAAACAAAAAACCCCGACCGGGAAGGACGGGGTTTCACAACCCGACCTTTTTAGCGGGTTGTTTTACGTGGCCGCAAGCCGGTCGGCTCAAATCACCACGGGCTCGACCGGCCCTGAGCCGCCCGAACGCGGCGCATTAAAAGCCGGGCAGGGCTCCCAGTCAAGACGCCGCCGGGCAGAAGTCCGGCCCGGCCTGTTTCGGGGGCGGAATTGCGGGGGCTTCCGCCAAAAGCCCGGCCCCCTTATAAGGGCAGGACCATGACGACACCCGCAGACGACCTTTTTCCTCATATTGAAGATCCGGAGCCCCGCAGGGTCGGCCCCGGCCAGACCCATGCGACCGGTATCCTGCCCGCCCATGCGATCCAGTCGCTGATCCGGGAAAAGGAAATCTGGGGCAGCCCGGAGATCGAGCCGGCGCAGATCCAGCCCGCGAGCCTCGATTTGAGGCTGGGGACGACGGCCTATCGCCTGCGGGCGAGCTTCCTGCCCGGCCCCCATCGCGGCGTCATGGAATGCGTCGAAGAGCTGACCCTTCACAAGATCGACCTGACGGAAGGCGCCGTGCTGGAAACGGGCTGCGTCTATCTCGTCCCGCTGGTGGAGGCGCTGGCGCTATCGGAGCGCACATCGGCTGCCGCGAACCCGAAAAGCTCCACCGGTCGTCTCGACGTCTTCACCCGCGTCATTACCGATTTCTGCGCCGAGTTCGATCAGGTGGAGGCCGGCTATAAGGGCCATCTCTATCTGGAGATTTCGCCGCGCACCTTCCCGATCCTGGTGCGGCCCGGCTCGCGCCTGTCGCAGATCCGCTTCCGGCGCGGTACGCCGACCCATTCCGACGCAGAACTGAAGCGGCTGCACGAGCAGGTGAAGCTCGTGGAGGGCGAGGCGGATATCGATGGTGGCCTGGCGCTCACCGTGAACCTGAAGAGCGACCGGGAAGACGGCCTTGTCGGCTATCGTGCCAAGCGCCATACCGGTGTGATCGATGTCGACCAGCCGGACGCTTACGAGGTTCTCGATTTCTGGGAGCCGCTCTATATCCGCGACAACAGGGGCCTCATTCTGGACCCGGATGAATTCTACATCCTCGCCTCTCGCGAGGCCGTGCATGTGCCGCCCACCCATGCCGCCGAAATGGTGCCCTACAACCCGCTGGTGGGCGAGTTCCGCGTGCACTATGCGGGCTTCTTCGATCCCGGCTTCGGCGCACGCGAGGCGGGCGGGGTCGGCAGCCGGGCCGTGCTGGAGGTGCGCAGCCATGACGTGCCCTTCATCCTGGAGCATCGCCAGATCATCGGCCGTCTCGTCTATGAGCGCCTGACCGACCGCCCGGGCAAGCTTTACGGCGGCGATATCGGCTCCAACTATCAGCGCCAGGGGCTGAAGCTCTCCAAGCATTTCAAGGCACGCTGAACCATGCGTGGGCTCCCCATGCTCGCGCTCGCCTTTGTGCTGCTGGTCGCCTGCAATGAGGCCGGCAACTGGCTGTCCAATGTGCTGGTGCTTCCCGTGCCCGGCACGGTCATCGGCATACTGATCCTGCTGGCCGGGCTGCTCGCGACGGGCCGCGTACCCGAACCGCTCCGCCGCGTCGCGACTTTCCTGCTGTCCCACCTCAATCTCTTCTATGTGCCCGCCGGTGTCGGCCTCATGGGCTATATCGCGCTCCTGCGCCGCGACCTCCTGCCGATTGCGGTGGCGCTTGTCGTCTCCACGCTTCTCGCCATGGCCGTGGGCGCGCTGGTCTTCCGCTGGGCGGCGAAAGGCGATGACGGGGAGGGAATGGAATGAGCGATATCGGTATCGATCTCTTGCCCGTGGACGAGATCGCCGCCGCGGCCTTCTGGCTCGCCCTCATCATCGGCATCTATCTTCTGGCGCGTCGTTTCCAGCAAAAGGTGAACGGTCACCCGCTGGCCAATAGCGTGCTGCTCACGGCGCTGCCCGTTATGTTCCTGCTGGCGGTCGACAAGCAGGCCATGTTGCAATACGAGCCAGCCGGCGCCCTGCTGCTCTGGTTGCTGGGCCCCGCCACGGTGGGCATCGCGGTGCCTCTCTACGCCAACTTCCATCATGTCCGCCGCTCGCTGAAACCCATGGTGCTGGCGCTTGTCGCGGGCTCCACCACGGCGGTGCTATCGGCTGTCGCTATCGGCTGGGCGCTGGGCGCGGAGCCGGAAACCATCCGTTCGCTGGCGCCGAAATCCGTCACCACGCCGATTGCGATGGGCATTGCCGACAAGATCGGGGGGCTGGCCCCGCTCACCGCCGCCTTCGTCATCGTGACGGGCATTATCGGCGCTATATCCGGCGCGATGCTCTTCAATGCGCTGGGCGTGAAGGACGAGCGCGCAAGGGGCTTTGCCATGGGCACCGCCGCGCATGGCATCGGCACGGCACGTGCCTTTCAGGAGCATGAGGTGGCGGGGACCTTTTCCGGTGTCGCCATGGCGCTGAACGGCATCGCCACGGCGATCGTCCTGCCGCTCATCTGGCTCGTCTTCGCCTCGTGAACGCAAAAAGGGCGCGGCGTTAAAAGACCGCGCCCGCCCTCATTCGTGTTTCCGCCCATCAGAGATGGTTGGGATTGCCGTCATAGACGTTGAATTTGAGATCGGTCACGCCAACCGCGTTGTAGCGGGTCAGCACACCGTCCTTGTCGGCATTGTAGTCGAAGCATCCGCTGGAACGGCCGGAGCCCAGCGTGACGCAGAACTTGCCGTCCTTCACTTCCCACGACCCGCCATAACGCGACCAGCTGCCGCCCATCCTGCAGGGGCGCTCGCGGCCGCGGATCGTGCCGTCGGGATCGTAATATTCCTGGAAGTCGTTCCGGTCGGCTGCGCACTCGCGATACTGGCCTTCGATCGTGTTGCCGACGATCTCCTTGGCGACCTGCTTGCCGGTCATGAAAACTTCTGCAGAGGCGGTGCCTGCCCACAAGGCAAAGGCGCTGACGGCGACGACCAGGGTGACTGCGATCTTCTTCATAGACGATCCTCCTTCTCTTGGGGGTTGTCGGGAAATTTCTCCCCGAGAAGAAAAGAAGATCGTAAGGAGCGGATCAATAAGGGTGAACCCGTATATTGGTAAATGAGTGTAGCGTGAAGAAATCGATAAAATTTTATTTAAATCATTTTGCCCTGATGCCGGCTCACGCAGTGCAGCTTCCGCCGCCCAGCACGCAGAATTTGGCGCAATGACGATGATTGAGCTTCACGGGATGAAGCGCATCCGAGAGCCGCGGCCCGAAATCGAATTGCGGGTCGTCGGGCAGCAGAGTGCAGGCGACGACACTCGGTTCGTCCGCTCCCTTGCGTTTCACCACCATGCGGCTCGTCGCGCACATCACTTGCGCCGGATCGACATGCAGGATGTTCCAGCAGGCAGTTGTGATCTCCGGTACGTCGGCTTCGTCGTCCATCTCCGGAAAGAGGATGAGCGAAGCCGGGTCGAACGCATCGACGGACAATCCGAGCTTGCGGAAGAGCGACGCGAAACCCGCGCGCATGACGCTTTCTTCCTCGCCCCACGCGGTCCGGCCTGCGACGGTGAGCGGAAAATTGTGGGCGGCCAGCCAGCGCAGCCCCGCAATCGTGCGCGCATGGCTGCCGGCGCCGCGCTCCCTGTC
>CAYSVF010000031.1:0-13383 GCA_964434415.1 uncultured Parvibaculum sp. | reverse complement strand
GGCGAAGTTTTCGCCGTTCTGCATGCCGCGGCCGCCGGAGATGATGACCTTGGCCGAGGTCAGTTCCGGACGGTCCGACTTCGTCAGCTCTTCGCTCACGAATTCGGAAAGGCCCGGGTTCTCGGCCGCATCGACCTTCTCCACCGAGGCCGAGCCGCCGTCGCCCGCCGCCGGGAAGGCGGTGGTGCGCACGGTGATGACCTTCTTGGCGTCGGTCGATTTCACGGTCTGGATGGCGTTACCGGCATAGATCGGACGCTCGAACGTGTCGGCGCTTTCCACGCCCACAATGTCGGAGATCTGCGCAACATCGAGAAGGGCGGCCACGCGCGGCATGAAGTTCTTGCCGATGGTGGTCGCGGGCGCGACGAGCGCGTCATAGGAGCCGGCCAGCTTCACCAGAAGGGCGGCCAGCGGTTCGGCAACCGGATGCTCGTACTGGGCGTCGTCGGCCAGGAGGACCTTGGAAACGCCGTCCAGCTTCGCGGCGGCTTCGGCCACTGCGTCGCAACCCTTGCCCGCGACGAGCACATGCACGTCGCCGCCGATTTTCGTCGCGGCGGTGACGGTCTTGGCCGTCGCGTCGCCGAGAGCGGTGTTGTTGTGGTCTGCAAATACAAGCGTGGTCATCCGATCACTCCCGCTTCCTTGAGCTTCGAAACGAGCTCCTGAACAGATTCAACCTTGATGCCGGCTTCGCGCTGCGGCGGCTCGGTCACCTTCAGCACTTCAAGGTGCTGCTTGATGTCCACGCCGAAATCGGCGGGCGCCTTTTCGTCGATCGGCTTCTTCTTCGCCTTCATGATGTTGGGCAGAGACGCATAGCGCGGCTCGTTCAGGCGAAGGTCGGCGGTCACGATGGCCGGCATCTTCAGCTTCAGCGTCTGAAGGCCGCCGTCGATTTCGCGGGTCAGGTTCAGCGTTTCGCCGTCGATCTCGACCTTGGAGGCGAAGGTGCCCTGCGCCCAGCCCAGAAGCGCGGCCAGCATCTGGCCCGTCTGGTTGCAATCGTCGTCGATCGCCTGCTTGCCGAGGATGATGAGGTCCGGCTTTTCCTCTTCCGCGATCCCTTTCAGGATCTTGGCGACGTTGATGGGTTCGACCACATCGTCGGTCTTCACCAGGATGCCGCGGTCGGCGCCCATGGCGAGCGCGGTGCGGATGGTTTCGGTCGACTGCTGGGCGCCGATGGAGACGGCGACCACTTCGTCGGCCTTGCCCGCTTCCTTCAGACGGACCGCCTCTTCCACGGCGATTTCGTCGAACGGGTTCATGGACATCTTCACATTGGCGAGGTCGACGCCGCTGCCATCCGACTTCACACGGATTTTCACGTTGTAGTCGACAACCCGCTTGATCGGAACGAGCACTTTCATTGAGGTGAACTCCCTGCGCGTTGCACCGGTTCTCGGGCGTGGCCGGATTTCCCGGAATCCGGGGCCGGTTCTGCCGTTACCGTTGGCTCCTGACCGGTGGTCCGGTCCTTATCGGTTCCACTCCGCCTGCCCGGCGGAGCGACGGTCTCAAATCCTTCGGCTCAGCCTTCCTCGCATGGCGGACATGCGGCGGAAATCGCTGTTCCTCGGGGGAAACTCCGGCTGTCTGTAAAGAGATAGACAGCTGCTGCGGTGCGGCAACCTAGTGTGAGGATATGCCCCTGTCAACGCGAGGCGGGGTCGCGCGGTCCGGCGGGCGGGGCAAGCCCCGCGGGCCGGCGAAGGGCGTCCTACCGGCTTGCGCCCGGGACCCACAGCACGTCGCCGTCGCCCTCGGCCTTGTTGACGTAACGTGCTGCGACGAAAAGGAAATCCGAGAGCCGGTTGAGATATTGCAGGCAGGCCTCGCTGATTTCCTCGCCGGCTTCGCCTGCCAGTGCGGTGGCGATCCGTTCGGCCCGGCGGCACACCGTCCTTGCATGATGCAGATGGGCCGCGGCCTCATGCCCGCCCGGCAGGATGAAGGAGCGCAGCGGCTCCAGCTCCTCGTTCATGCAGTCGATCTCGGATTCGAGCCGGTCGACCTGACTTGCGACGATCCGGAGCGGTTCGTAGCCCAGCTCTTCCTGCTCGTTCGGCCCCTTATAGGGCGTCGCAAGGTCGGCCCCGAGGTCGAAAAGGTCGTTCTGGATGCGCGAGAGCATGGCGTCGAGGTCGGGCATGGCCTGCGTATGCAGACGCGCAATGCCGAGAACGGCGTTCAGTTCGTCCGTCGTGCCGTAGCTTTCGATCCGCAGCGCGTGTTTGGGTACGCGTTCGCCGGTGGCAAGGGCCGTGTCGCCCTTGTCGCCGGTGCGGGTGTAGATCTTGTTCAGCGTGACCATGTCGTCTCCGGCCCGAAAAGGGGCAGGGGTGGAATCGGAAGGCGGCTCAGGCGGCGCTGCCGGATTTCATCCGGGTCAGCGTGGCGTCCTTGACGATGAAGTGGTGGTAGAGCGCGCCGGCGATATGCAGCGCCAGCAGGCCGCAAATGATGAAGGCGTTGATCTCATGCGCCTCGTGGCCGATGCCGTTCAGCGTGTCGTTCTGCGCAATATGAAGCGGGATCACCCAGAAGGCGTTGATGGACTTCTCGTGGAACGAAACCATCATCAGGCCGAAAATCGGCTGCAACGTCACGGTGAGCATCAGCAGGTGATGCACGGATTTGGCGAGAATCTGCTGCCAGCGCGGCATGGGCAGCAAATCGGGCCGGGGATGGCCGGATTTCCAGGCGAGCCAGAGCACCATGAGCGCCAGCACGACGATGCCGACGCCGAAGTGAATGGTCGAGGTCGCCCGGGTCATGGTGAAGCCGCCCAGGATCATGAGCAGGACGAGCACCGCCGCCGCCCAGTGATAGACGCGTCGCCCCTTGTCGAAACCCGTCACTTTGCTTGTGGTCGTGTTCGAAGACATCGTTTCTCCCCCCTGTTTGGCCGATTTCCATTTAGCCGGTTTCCATGTCAGGCCTGCCGCGCCGGGCGGCGACACAGACTCGCGTGACCGGGCCCGCGAGGCAAGCGAGAAAGCGGCTTTCCTTTGCGACGGTTTTCTCAGGCCCAGCCCTTGCGCCAGTTCGCAATCGCCTTGCCGATCTCATGGGGGCTGTCTTCCTGGATGAAATGGCTGCCCTTCACGGTCGCTTCAGTCTGGTTTTTCCAGCCCCGGCAGAACTCGCGCTGGGCGCCGATCAGGATTGCGCCCGGCTCGGCATTGACGAAGAGCTTGGGCAGATCGTTTTCGGCCATCCAGGCCGCATAGCCGGACACGATGTCGGCCACGTCCGCCGGTTCGCCGTCGAGCGGGATCTGGCGCGGCCAGGTCAGCGTCGGTCGGCGGCTCTCGCCGGCCTCGGCGAAGGGACGGCGATAGACCGCCATCTCCTCTTCTGTCAGCCCGCGCAGGACCGAGCCCGGCAGCACACGCTCGATGAACAGGTTCTTGTCGAGAATCATCTCCTCGCCCGCTGGCGAGCGGAAGGCCTCGAAAATGGGCCGCGCATCCGGGTTCCATTCGTCCCAGCGCATGGGCCGCACGATGGCTTCCATATAGGCGATGCCCTTCACGGCCTCCCGGTGCCTGTTCGCCCAGTCGAAGCCGAGCGCGGAACCCCAGTCATGAATGACGAGGGTGACGTTCTGCGTCACGCCGAGCGCCTCCAGAATGCCGTCGAGATATGTGCGGTGATCGACGAAGCGGTAGCTCTCCGGCCCGCTCCCGTCGAGCTTGTCGCTGTCGCCCATGCCGATGAGGTCGGGCGCGATGCAGCGGCCCTGACCCTTCAGATGCGGCATCACATTGCGCCACAGATAGGAGGAGGTCGGGTTGCCGTGCAGGAAGACGATGGGATCGCCGTCGCCCATCTCCACATAGCGCATGGTCTTGCCGTGAACGGTCACCGACTGTTTCGGATGTTCCGCGTGCGAGATGGTGTTGGTCATGGCGTCCTCCGTTTTCCCTTTGCGTCAGGATATTGGGGCCGCCGCGCAAAAGAAAAGGGCTCCCGCGAGGAAGCCCTTTTCCGAAAGAAATCTTCGCTCCTGTTTCAGAAGCGGTAGCCGTAGCGGATGCCGACATCGGTCATGCCGTCATTCTTGTCGCAGAGGCCGGCATTCGACATGTGTTCGAAAGTGGCCATCAGCGAGTGATTGGGCGCCAGCTCGTAGCCCAGCGACAGCGTTTCGTGGAACAGCAGCTTGCAGCCATAGGCGCGGCTGGAGGTGGAGGTGTTCTTCGTTTCGCCATTATGCAGCGCGGCGCCGAAGCTGCCGTCGATGAAGAAGCTGCTGCCCAGGTCGAAATTCCAGCCCAGCCCCGCATAGCCCAGGCTGGTACCGCCATTGGTGTTGATCGTGGCGCCGATCAGTGGACGGGGCGACAAGGCCCAGTCGAGGAAATCCGGCGAGGCCAGCAGCAGCTCGACATTGATGTCGGGCGCGGCGGTTTCGCGGCGCGGACGGTCGAGGATCGTGTCGTGATCCAAAATGCCGATGCGAACCTCGTCGCCCAGCGGTCGGGCATCCGCCGTGCCGGGCAGGAAAATGGCGCCAAGCGCCATCGCAACGGTCAGGCAGGCTGTGCCGGCCGTTTTCAGAAGTCTGTCGGAAATCACTGGTTTGCCCCCTCTTTTCAACGCCTTGATTCTCTTGCGTTATGGAAATCACATTAGCCCCCCGGCTCCCGGAAGCAAGATGCGTCCTTCCTTCGCGAGGACCGGCAAAGAAAAAGGGCCCCGCGAGGGAGCCCTTTTCCGAAAGAACAGTCCGCCCCTGTCTCAGAAGCGGTAGCCGTAGCGGATGCCGATATCGGTCATGCCGTCATTCTTGTCGCAGAGACCGGCATTCGACATGTGTTCGAAGGTGGCCATCAGCGAGTGATTGGCGCTGAGGTCATAGCCGATCGAGAGGGTTTCGTGGAACAGAACGCGGCAGCCATAATCGCGGCTGGAGCTCGTCACCTTGTCGGTCTCGCCATTATGGATGGCGCCGCCGAAGCTTGCGTCGAGAAAGAAATTGCTGCCCAGGTCGAAGTTCCAGCCAAGGCCCGCATAGCCCAGGCTCGTGCCGCCATCGGTGTTGATGGTCGCGCCGATCAGCGGGCGGGGCGAATAGGCCCAGTCCAGCATTTTGGGCGAAGCGAACAGCACTTCGGCATTGATGTCCGGGCTGTCGGTTTCGCGGCGGTCGCGGATCAGGCCGGTATCGTGGTCCATGATGCCGATGCGGATTTCTTCGCCGAGCGGGCGGGCATCCGCCGTCGTTGCCGGAAGGACGGTTGCGGGAAGGACGATGGTGCCGAGGGCCAATGCCGCGGCCACGCCACCGGCAATGGACGATTTCAGAGACTTGGTCACAGCTGCGATGATCCTCTTGTCTTGTTGCCTTCCCACCCCGGGAAGATGTCGCAATTTACATGATTTGCCGCCGCTCACCCGATGCAAAACTGCAACATGTGCGGGTCGGTGTGCAGGAGCGGGACGGGAAGTCCCTAGCGGCTGGCGAAATAGAGGCCGGTCATCAGGATGATGATGGCCACGAACTGAAGCCCCACGCGCCAGCGCATCAGCGTCTGGGAGCGGCTGGAAGAGCCGCCGCGCAGCATGTTCCAGAGGCCGGCCAGCAGGACGATGACGACCACCAGCACGGCAAGCGGGCCGAGATAGCTGAAAAGTTCACTCATGGAAGCGCCCCCTTTCGGGCTTTTCTTGTTTGTTCACACGGCGAAGCCTTCGTCAGTTGGCCCCGTCCAGCAGGCGCCGGGCGATGACCTGCGCCTGAATTTCCGCCGCGCCCTCGAAGATGTTCAGGATGCGCGCATCGCACAGGACGCGGCTCACCGGATATTCCAGCGCGAAGCCGTTCCCGCCATGGATCTGCAGCGCATTGTCCGCCGCCGCCCAGGCGACGCGGGCGGCCAGCAGCTTCGCCATGCCGGCTTCGAGGTCGCAGCGCCGACCGCCATCCTTTTCACGCGCGGCGAAATAGGTGATCTGGCGCGCCACCATGATTTCCACCGCCATCATCACGAGCTTGCCGAAGACGCGGGGGAAGGCATAGATCGGCTTGCCGAACTGGATGCGCTCCTGCGCATAGCGAAGGCCCAGCTCCAGCGCGCATTGCGCGACGCCGACCGCGCGGGCCGCCGTCTGGATGCGGGCGCTTTCGAAGGTCTGCATGAGCTGCTTGAAGCCCTGGCCTTCCTCGCCGCCCAGCAGGTTTTCCGCCTTCACCTCGAAATCGTCGAAACCGATCTCGAATTCCTTCATGCCGCGATAGCCGAGCACTTCGATCTCGCCCCCCGACATGCCTTCAGCCGGGAAGGGCTCGTTGTCGCCGCCGCGCGGCTTTTCCGCGAGCAGCATGGAAAGGCCCTTATAGCCCGGCGCATCATTGGTGCGCGCCAGCAGCGTCATCACGTCGGCGCGGGCGGCATGGGTGATCCAGGTCTTGTTGCCGCTCACCTTGTAGGTCTCGCCGTCGCGCTTGGCGCGGGTCTTGAGGCTTGCAAGGTCGGAGCCCGTATTGGGTTCGGTGAAGACGGCGGTGGGCAGCGTTTCGCCGCTTGCGATCTTGGGCAGCCATTTGTTCTTCTGCTCGTCCGTGCCGCCGCCCAGAATGAGTTCGGCCGCGATTTCGGAGCGCGTGCCGAGCGAGCCGACGCCGATATAGCCGCGGGAGAGTTCTTCCGACACGACGCACATGGATTCCTTGCCGAGGCCCAGCCCGCCGAATTCCTCCGGGATGGTCAGGCCGAAGACGCCGAGTTCGGCCATATGCGAGACGACTTCCAGCGGAATGTAGTCGTCCTTCAAATGCCATTCATGCGCATACGGAACGACTTCGGCATCGGCGAAGCGGCGCATCTGGTCGCGGATCGCCTCATAGGTTTCCTCAAGGCCCGCATCGCCGAAGGTCGCCGCGCCTGCCTGCGTGCCGAGGATTTCGGCAAGCCGGGCGCGCACTTCCGCCGTGTTGCCCCGTTGGGTCAGCGTCTGCACGGCGGGGATCATCAGCTCGCGCTGGTCGTCCTGGCTCAAGCCCATATCCTGCGGGCGCAGGATTTCGCCCTGGCTCATCGGAATGCCGCCATAGAGCTGCCAGAGATATTCGCCGAAGGCGATCTGCACGATCAGCGCTTCGGTTTCGCCGAAGCGGCCTTCGCCGGTCATGCGCTCGGCATAATCGGCAAGCTGGCGCAGCGCCTCCACATAGGTCGCCATCCAGGCGAGGCCGTGGGCGGCGAACTGTTCGCGCTCCAGCGCCGCCGCCGATACCTTGCCGTCCGCCACGACCTTTTCCCGCACGCCCGCGCGGGCCTTGGCGAGCAGCTTGTCGGCCGCCGTGACGGCTTCCTTGGCAAGGCCGATCAGATTGTCGAGAACGGCGGGGTTGGTCTGGCTCATGGCGATACTCTTCATTTCGGGTCGGGTGGGCCGCAGGTCGGGCCCCATGCGTGAGAGGGAACTAGGCCCTTATATATCGCGCTTGGGGTACGCGGCCAGTGCTGCGCTGCGTCATATTTGCCGCCCGGATCGCGGCCCAACTCGGCTTCATCCCGGCCCCGGACCGGCCTTTGGGCCGCCCGCGGGGTTTGTACATCCCTGCCGGGCAGGATAGAAAGAGGCGGCTTCGCGGCTGAGACGAGGGGTCCTGCCGGCCCGAAGAATGCCAGGAGACCGGGGGAGATCTGGCTAATGAGAGTACTTCATGCATAGCGGCAAGGTAGTCGGTCTCGTTCTGGGCGCGTTGCTGGTCGCGCTGGCGGTGCTGATGCTGGTGCCCGCGCTCGCCGATCTGGTGGCGCAGCGCGACGACTGGACGGCCTTCCTGCTCGCCGCCGCCATTACCGGCTTTGCGGGGGGCGGGCTGATGCTCGCCTTCAGCACTGAGGACCGCGATCTCGGCTATCGCGCCACCTTCATGATGACCACGCTGGGCTGGCTCGGCGTGTCGGCCTTCGCGGCGCTGCCTTTCGTCTTTTCCCGGATCGGGGTGAGCTATACCGACGCCTTTTTCGAGGCGATTTCGGGCGTCACCACCACGGGTGCGACCGTCTTTTCGGGCCTCGACAAGATGCCGCCCGGCATCCTCCTGTGGCGCGCGCTGCTGCAATGGATCGGCGGTGTCGGCATCATCGTCACCGCCGTGGCCATTCTGCCTTTCCTGCGCGTCGGCGGTATGCAGCTCTTCCGCACCGAAAGTTCCGACCGCTCCGAAAAGGTGTTGCCGCGCCCTGGCCAGATCGCGCTCGCCATCGCCGAGGTCTATCTGCTGCTGACGCTTGTCTGCGCGGTGCTCTACATGTTCGGGGGGATGACGCCCTTCGATGCGATGACGCATGCCATGACGACGCTCTCCACGGGCGGCTATTCCACGCATGATGCGTCCTTCGGCTATTTCGACAATCCGTGGCTGAGCTGGGTTGCGGTCGTCTTCATGATCGCGGGCTCGCTGCCGCTCGTCGTCTATATCCACATGATCCGGGGCGAGCATGATGCGTTGTGGAAAGACCCGCAGGTGCGCGGCTTTCTTGTCTTCATCGTCATCGCCGTGCTGATCCTCACCCGGTCCATCTGGATGGACGGGCATTACGACCTTCTGGAATCGCTGCGCCACGCGGCCTTCAACGTCGTCTCGATCGTCACGACGACGGGCTATGCGACGACCGACTACACCATCTGGTCGCATTTCGCGGTGATGTTCTTCTTCCTGCTCACCTTCGTCGGCGGCTGCACGGGCTCCACGGCCGGCGGCATCAAGATCTTCCGTTTCCAGATTCTCGGCATCCTGTTCCGCACGCAGATGCGCCAGACGCTCTATCCGCATGTGGCGCAGACGCTGCGCTATGGCGAGCGCACGGTGGACCGCGAGATCGTCTTCTCGGTCGGTCTTTTCATCGTGCTTTATTTCGCGACCGTCTTCGGCATCGCGCTGGCGCTGGGCGCGCTGGGGATCGAATTCGTGACGGCGATTTCCGCCTCGGCCACGGCTGTCGGCAATGTCGGTCCCGGTCTCGGCGACATCGTCGGCCCGTCAGGCAATTTCGCGACGCTTCCCGACGCCGCCAAATGGCTCCTCAGCGCGGGCATGCTGATGGGACGGCTCGAACTTCTCACCGTCTTCATCATGTTCACCAAGGATTACTGGCAGCAGTGAAGGTCGTCTCGACACACCGAAGCTGTCATCCCGGCACTTGTTGCCGGGATCCATTGGCGTTTCGACTTGTGGTGAAGGCGAGTGGGTCCCGGGAATAAATCCCGGGACGACACGTCTATGGATGGCGCCTCTTACTGCCCCGAAAGCTCCAGCACGTCTTCATAGGTGCGCAGGCCCGGGCGCTGGGCGGTCACCAGCACGGCCATGTTGCCGGGCAGGTGCTCGTTCTTCCACATCTTGGTGTGGGCGCGCGGAATGTCTTCCCAGGAGAAGACTTCCGACATGCAAGGGTCGATACGGCGCTCGATGACGAGCTGGTTCGCCGCGCTTGCCTGTTTCAGATGAGCGAAATGCGAGCCCTGAATGCGCTTCTGGCGCATCCAGACGAAGCGGGCGTCGAAGGTGAGGTTGAAGCCCGTCGTGCCGGCGCAGAAGACGACCATGCCGCCGCGCTTGGCCACCATGCAGGAAACCGGGAAGGTTGCTTCGCCGGGATGCTCGAACACGATGTCGGGATCGATCCCCTTGCCGGTGATGTCCCAGATCGCCTTGCCGAATTTCCGCGCCTCTTTCATGAAGTCGTTGAATTCGGGTGAGTTCACCTTGGGCAGCTGGCCCCAGCAATTGAAGTCCTTGCGGTTGATGACGCCTTTCGCGCCCATCGACATGACGAAATCATGCTTGGACGGATCGGAGATGACGCCGATCGCATGGGCGCCCGCGGTCGCGCAGAGCTGCACGGCGAAGGAGCCCAGGCCGCCCGAGGCGCCCCAGACCAGCACGTTCTGGCCCGGCTGCAGCCCGTGCGGGCGATGGCCGAACAGCATGCGGTAGGCGGTTGCGAGCGTCAGCGTGTAGCAGGCGCTCTCTTCCCAGGTCAGGTGCTTGGGGCGCGGCATGAGCTGCTGCGACTGCACGCGGGCGAACTGCGCGAAGGAGCCGTCCGGCGTCTCATAGCCCCAGATGCGCTGCGAGGGCGAGAACATCGGGTCGCCGCCATTGCATTCCTCGTCGTCGCCATCGTCCTGGTTGCAATGGATGACGACTTCGTCGCCGACCTTCCAGCGCTTCACCTTGGAGCCGACGGCCCAGACGATGCCGGCCGCGTCGGAGCCTGCGATGTGGTAGTCGTTCTTGTGCGATCCGAAAACGGAGACGGGCTCGCCGAGCGCGGCCCAGACGCCGTTATAGTTCACGCCCGCCGCCATCACGAGGACGAGCACTTCATTGCTGTCGATTTCCCAGGTGGGAACGACCTCGACCTGCATGGCGCTCTCGGGCGGACCGTGGCGGTCGGCCCGGATCGACCAGGCGTACATGCTCTTGGGGACGTGACCCAGCGGCGGCACTTCGCCGACTTCATAAAGGTCTTTTTTCTCCGCGCCATTGTCGGCGCTGGTTTCGACGGCTGCCATTCGCGCACCTCTTTCGCATGCCGCGTACCCGATTTGAGGCTGCCACCGAAGGGCGCGCGGACGACTTGGGGTGATGGTCACAGTTTCATGACCGTTTTGCCGGGATCATTGGCGCTCGACCGAGCGTATGCAAGGCATTTTTGCGGTGCAGCAATATTCCGGCGGTCCCGCCGCCTCGTAAGGCGCCGTTGCGTCACATTCTTGCATCCTCCTTGTGTCGCTGCGTGTAGGTGGTACACTTCGTAGTGCGTAGTGGAGATACGTATTTAGACGGCACACGCATCATCGCTCGGGGAGGAGACCAGATGAAGCAGATCAAGGACATGTATGCGATTGCGCTGGACGACAGCCATTGGGACGTCCCGCAGGATTACGACGTGATGTTCAACTGGGAATACGATCCCGAACGCACGGCGATGATGGGCCTTTACCAGAAGGGCAAGGAGATGCAGTGGGATGCGGAAACCCGCATCGACTGGTCTCAGGAACTCGACGAGGACAATCCCGAACAGCTTCCAGACGAGATGCTGCCGATCAACGGGATGGCCGAGTTCGAGAAGATGTCGCGCAAGGAGAAGGCCAATGTGCGAAAGCACTTCCAGGCCTGGCAGCTTGCGCAGTTCATGCAGGGCGAGCAGGGCGCGCTCATCTGCACGGCCAAGATCGTCACCCAGGTGCCGGACATGGACTCCAAGTTCTATGCCTCGACCCAGGTGATCGACGAGGCTCGCCATGTGGAGGCCTACAAGAAGCTTCTCTCGAAGTTCGAAGTCGTCTATCCGATGACGAAACCTCTGAAGGACCTCATCGAGCAGACGCTGCGCGACAGCCGCTGGGACATGACCTATCTCGGCATGCAGGTGGTGATCGAGGGCCTTGCGCTCGCCTCCTTCGCGCAGATCCGCGACAATGCGCAGAACCCGCTCTGCGCGGCGGTGAACGCCTATGTGATGCAGGACGAATCCCGTCACGTCGCCTTCGGGCGTCTCGCGCTTCGGGACTATTACCCGCAGCTTACCCAGGCCGAGCGCGACGAGCGCGAGGAGTTCCTGCTGGAAGCGAGCTATCTCATGCGCGACCGCTTCGACGCGGTGGAGGTCTGGCAGAATCTCGGCCTCGATCCGGTGAAGTGCGGCGAGCACATGTACAATTCCGGCTTCATGGAAATGTTCCGCAACTCGCTCTTCACGCGCATCCTGCCCATCGTGAAGGATGTCGGCCTGTGGGGCGACAAGATCCGCAAGGGGTATGAAGAGATGGGCGTCATTCAGTATGCCGATCAGGACGTGCAGGCGCTGCAGGACGAAGACGAAAGCATCGCCCGCGAGTTCGATGCCCGTGCCGCCCATATCGCCAGCATCGCCGCCCGCGCCCAGGGTATGAATGCCGGAGCGACGGCGGCGGAGTAATCCCGACAGGCTGCAAAGCAATTTACCGGCGGGCCGCGCAGAGATGCGCGGCCCGTCTTCAATTTTGTTCTATACTGTCCGCCTGTTCGGGGTGTCATGCGTGAGGGCGGTTGTGGAAAGCGGGCCGGGAGGCGGTGTCGGAACGGCATTGTCCGCAAAGGAAAACGGGATCGCCGAGGCGGTGGATGCCGTCTATGGCTTCGCCACGATCCCGGACAATTGGGAAGACCTGATCCGCCTGCTCGAACATCTCGATGAGGGCGCGGCGGCGGAGGACGCGCCCGAGGAGACGACCGGCGCGTCGGGCGAGGCGTTCCGCGATGTCGTCGTCTCGCATCTTCTGCGCGCGCAGGAGCTGGCGGACCGGCTGCAACGGTCCGATGAAAGCGCGCCGGACGCCCCTTACGCCTATCTGCTGATCGATCGCGAGCGCCGTGTCGCAGGCTGCAATGCCAGCGGCGCGGAGGTGTTGTGCGCTGTCTTTGCGGCGCTAGACACGGGCGCGCGCCTTTCCTTCGCCTCGGAAGAACACGGTCACAATTTCGCCGATGCGCTGAAGCGGGCAGGGGAAAGCGCCGCCGGGCCGTCCATCATGCGCTTTCTCTCCGATGAAGGCGGGGTCGATCTTCTTTGCTATCTCGTGCCGCCCGCTTCCGTTCCCGCCGCCATGCTGCGCGCGGGCCGGGAGCCGCTGGCGCGCGACGGGCTTCTGTGCGCGCTCGCCGCGCCCGAACGCGGCGGGGCGCAGGGCGGGCCGGATGTCCGTCTGGCGCTGGGCCTCACCCCTGCGGAGGAACGCCTCGCCGCCCGGCTCAAATCCGGCCTGGCGCTGAAAGAGGCGGCGGCGGATCTCAACATTTCCGTCAATACCGCGCGCAACCAGCTCAAGAGTATTTTCGAAAAACTGGGGATCAAGCGGCAGAGCGATCTGGTGCGCCACCTCGTCGAACTCAACATGGTCGCCGCTTTTCTCGACACGCCGTCAGGCGAGACGCCGCGGGATGCGGAGGGCGGCGACGGACGGCGGATTTTCCATCTGCCGACGGACGGAAACGCTCCCGCCCGCGCGCTTGCCTATCGCGATCTCGGCGCGCGTGACGGCTTTCCCGTCTTCGTCTTTCAAAGCCTCATCGTGTCGGGCCTGATGCGGCCGGAGGAAATCGAGGCGGCGCGGCGCGCGGGCGTACGCCTCATCAGCGTGGACCGGCCGGGCGCCGGTCTGTCGACGCCCGATCCCGATTTCGACTATGCGAGCTTTGCGCGGGATTGCCGCGCGCTCGCCGACCATCTGGGTTTGCGGCGGGCCGCCATGTTCGCCTGGGCGTCGGGCGCGCCTTTCGCGCTGGCGGCGGGCGCGGAGCTGGGCGAGCGCGTCACGGGCGTGATGCTCGTCGCGCCGCGCCTCGTGTTCCAGCCGGATATGGAA
>CAYSVF010000030.1:0-13832 GCA_964434415.1 uncultured Parvibaculum sp. | reverse complement strand
AAGTGCAGACAGTGTTCGTAGGCCAGGAAGTCTTCGCTGTCGGGTGCCGGGCGGAAACGGCCATTGCCATGGGTCCGGACGAGATAGTCGATGATGGCACCCGATTCCGCCACGGTGCGGTCGCCATCGGTGATGACGGGCGATTTGCCGAGGGGGTGCACGGCTTTGAGTTCCGGCGGGGCAAGCTGCGTTTCGCTGTCGCGCTGGTAAAGCGCGATGTCGTAGTCGAGACCGAGCTCTTCCAGCAGCCAGAGAATGCGCTGGGAGCGGGAATTGTTGAGATGGTGCAGCGTGATCATGGCGTGTCCTTTGTTGTTGGCCGCATGGTGGCGCAGACGGGGTGCGGGGGACAAACGAATATGCGAGACTTCACGAATGAGTGATCGCGCCATGACAGATGAGGACCTGGCGGGCTTGCGGGCCGAGCTTGCGGCAAAGCTCGAGACCTTGCGCACGAGCAGCGAGACCTCGGCCGACGACCGCAAGCCGGTCGCGCTCGATCAGCAATCGGTGGGACGCCTGTCTCGTATGGACGCGATGCAGATGCAGGCCATGGCTCAGGCCTCCGAACAGCGCCGCAAACAGGAAGTCATGCGTATCGAATCCGCCATCAAGCGTATCGATGAAGGCGAGTACGGATATTGCGTGACCTGCGGCGATGAGATTTCGGAGAAAAGGCTGAAGGCCGATCCGACCATTCCGACCTGTATCGCCTGTGCGAAATAGCCGGCGTCTTCCAAATTCAGTCACATTCCCCGTTTTATATCAGAAGAGTCTAAAACAAGGAGTGAGGCCATGTCCTACTATCACAGCCGGATCGTCGATGCCCCTGTCGGGGAGGCAGAGGAGCGGATCAAGCGGAGCCTTGCCGCTCAGGGGTTCGGCGTTCTGACCGAAGTGGATGTCGCGGCGACGATGAAGAAGAAGCTCGGCAAAGAGATGGGTGCGTATCGCATCCTGGGCGCCTGCAACCCGGAAATGGCATTCGAGGCGCTGGCGCTCGAAGACAAGATCGGCACCATGCTGCCTTGCAATGTGATCGTGCGTGCCGCCGGGGACGGGAAGTCGGAGATCGCCGCCATCGATCCGGTGGTCTCCATGTCCGGCGTCGGGAACGACCGGCTTGCCGCGGTGGCGGGCAAGGTTCGCGAGATGCTTAACAAGGCGGTAGACGAGGCGTGAGGCCGGTCAGACCGCGCGAAGGGCGTGGACGCTGAAATAGTTTCGCTCGTCGGTCCATACGCGCTCGGGTTCATAGCCCGCTTCGCGTGCCAGCGCGCGGAAGCCTTCGATGCGGTATTTGTGAGAGCTTTCGGTATGGATGGTTTCGCCCTTGCGGAAGGCGAAGCGGTTTTCGCCGATGGTGACCGTCTGATCCGTCTTCGAGACGAGATGCATTTCGATGCGTTCCAGGTCGGGGTTCCAGCGCGCATCGTGCTCGAACGCGGCGAGGTCGAAATCGGCGTCCAGCTCGCGATTGATCCGCTTCAGGAAATTCACGTTGAACGCAGCCGTCACGCCCTTCGCGTCGTTATAGGCGGCGCGCAATGTGTCGATGTCCTTCACCAGATCGATCCCGATGATCATCGTGGCGTCGCGGCCGAGCAGGCGGCGCGTTAGTGCGAGGAACTTCACTGCTTCGTCGCGGGTGAAATTGCCGATGGTCGAGCCGGGAAAGAAGCCTGCGATATTGGCAGGCGTTTCGCCTTCCAGATCGGGCAGGGTGAAGGGCTGCGTGTAGTCTGCACAGACCGGGGCGATACGCAGTGCCGGAAAATCGCTGGCGAGGCTCGCAGAGGCCGCCAGCAAATGCTCTCGTGAAATTTCCACGGGCATATAGGCGACAGGGTCGCTCAGGGCGGAAAGCAGCAGACGAATCTTGATGCCCGCGCCGGAGCCGAACTCCACGATCTGGGCCCGCGGGCCGATGACGCTTGCGATGTCGGGCGCATGGCTCTCGAGAATGCCGATCTCGGTGCGGGTCGGATAATATTCCGGCAGCTCGCAGATATCGTCGAAGAGGTGGGACCCTTCCTGATCGTAGAGAAACTTGCAGTGCAGGTGTTTTTGCGGCGCGTTCAATCCCTCGACAACGCTGCCGAGGAAATCGTCGCGCGCGGGTTCCATGTCCTGAAGGTTTTCCAGGAGCGGGGCGGTCGAATTCATGTCAGTTATCCTCGGCGAGCCTGAAGCCGCTGAACTGCCAGCGGGCTGAGGCCGGAAAGAAATTGCGATAGGAAATACGTTGATGGCCGGGCGGCGTGGCGCAGGAGCGTCCGCGCAGCACCATCTGGTTGACCATGAACTTGCCATTGTATTCGCCGACGGCGCCCTTGGCGGGCTTGAAGCCGGGATAGGGGAGGTAGGCGCTCTCCGTCCATTCCCACACATCCTGGGTAAAGCCAGGCGCCAGCGGGCGGGGATGGATGCCAGCCTGCGGGGCGAGCTCGTCTTTTTCGCCATGCAGGCGCGCTGCGACTTCCCGTTCCATTTCCGTGGGCAGCCGTTTTCCCGCCCATGCGGCAAAGGCGTTTGCTTCGTAATAGCTCACATGGATGACGGGCTCGCATTCACGCACCGGCTGGAGACCGTACAGCGTGTAGGTCATCCAGAGATTGCCGTCGCGGTGCCAGTAGAGCGGGGCCTTCCAGCCTTCGGCCTGCACGGTCGTCCAGCCGTCGGACAGCCAGAATTCGGGCCGCTCGTAGCCGCCATCGGCGATGAAGTCGAGATATTCGCCGTTGCTGACGGGGCGCGAGGCGATGCGCATATCCTGCAACAGGGTTTCGTGCGCGGGGGTCTCGTTGTCATAGGCAAAGCCATCGCCCTCATGGCCGATCCGGTAGATGCCGCCGTCGATTTCGAACCAGCTGAGTTTGGGAGCGGCCTTCTCCACGCGCTCGGCGTTGCTGTCGGGTGCATAAACCGGAAAGGTCGGATTTTCCGCAAAGGCGTGCTTGATGTCGGTGACGATCAGTTCCTGATGCTGCTCTTCATGATTGAGGCCGAGCTCGATCAGCGGATAGAGGGCGCTGTCGCAGGTGGCGATGAAAGCCTGCATCGCGGCATCCACATGGGCGCGGTAGGCGGCAATCTCGGCGATCCCGGGGCGCGTGATCATGCCGCGGCGCGGGCGCGCATGCCGTTCGCCGACCGCTTCGTAATAGGAGTTGAAGAGGAAATTGAAGTCGGGATCGAAGACCTCATAGCCCGGTGCATGGGGCACTAGCAGAAAGGTTTCGAAGAACCATGTCGTGTGCGCCCTGTGCCATTTGGCCGGGCTCGCATCGGTCATGGACTGAATGGTCTGGTCTTCGGCGGAAAGCGGCGCGGTCAATTCTTCCGTGCGCTGGCGGACACGGGCAAAGGCATGGCCGAGCACGGAACTTGCCTCGCCGGCCACGTCGGGGCGGCGGCGATCCGTGGCGTTGTTGCCGAGCGTTGCCGTTTCGGACATCTGGGCTCCTTTTTCGTCTGCCCGTCGTCTTTTCGTTTCCTGCGTGCGCATCGAATTGCGCTGCGTGAGCGAACCGGACGTAGCCTCGCGTCGGGGCTTGCCGCTGTCAAATGCGCGTGAGGAAACGGCGAAATTCTCGATCGCCTTGAGATAGTGTCCTTTACCCGGATTGCCAGTGGCGGCCAGGCGGGACGGGCCGATATGCCGGAAAATCGAGCAAAAAAGCCATGTGACGCCGGGAGGGCGGTCCTGTGCGACCCGATACGACAACGCGCCGCCCGGCCGGGCAGCGCGTCATGGATCGATGTTTTTCGAATCGCGGTGGCGTCAGCTTTCGACGTTCTTTCGCACAAATGTCACGGCGTAGAACAGCTCGCCCTCGAACAGATCCTTGGGCGCATCCATGCCTTCGATCATCTGGAACTTGCGCTGAACGATCTGGCCTTCCATCCGGTAGCCCTTCTCGCTCATGTTGCGGCGGTGAAATTCCATAGCCGCAGGCGTGAAGTCGCGGGCGAGAACGGTAATACGTTCGGGCAGGTCGGTCTTGGTGTCGTCAGCCATAGTTCTCTCTTGCTCATTCGGTCTACCGGCGGGGGCGCCGCGCGAGGCGGCACGGGATCGGGCGCAGTATGGGGCGGGGGGCCTTCATTGTCGATAGCCGGGCGCCGCCGGGAACGCTGCGCCTCGACGTGGAGCGCCCTATATAAACGGCCTTGCAGGCTCCGTCACGAGGGCGGCTAGCAGGAGGAGGCCGAAGGCCAGAATGACGATGCCGCCGACGAGCATCAGCCCCGCCTCCAGATAGCCCGTCCAGCGATTGTCCATGCCGGAGGCAAAGCGCAGGGCAAGGCCGCGCGAGGAGACCGCCGCTACGGCAAGCGCGGAAACGGTGATAGCGGTGCCGAGCGACATGGTGAAGGCGGACAGCGCGCCCGCCGGGAAGGCGCTCTGGGTGAGGGCGAAAAGAAGAACCAGAATGGCGCCCGAACAGGGGCGCAGGCCGACCGCCAGGATCATGCCCGCCATTTCCGCGAGGGATTCCGTTTTTCCGAGATCGGCGGGGGCGGGCATATGGGCATGGCCGCAATCCTCGCCTTCATGGCCATGGTCATGATGATGTTCGTGGTCGTGGGCATGGCGATGCCCCTTGCCGCGCAGGCGGGAGATGCCGCGCCAGACGACCCAGAGGCCCATCCCAATGATCAGAACGAAGCTCGCCCCCTCGACATAGGGGATCGCATTGGCCGTCGCGCGCATGGTGAAGCCCAGTATCAGAGCAAGCACGCCGACCAGCACGATCGCCGTCACCGCCTGCATGAAGGCGGCGAGAAAGGCGAGCAGGACACCGCGTCTCACATCGCGCTCATCGGCCAGCAGATACGAGGTGACGACCACCTTGCCATGGCCGGGCCCAACGGCATGGAAGATGCCGTAGAAGAAGGAGAGGGTAACGAGCGTCCATGTGGCGGCGGCCGAGCCCTGCAGCTTGAAATTACGCAGCGCGCCGGCGAGCTGGCGATAATAGACCTGCTGCTGCGCAATGGCCCAGCTTGTGAACCTGCCGAACCAGTCGCCGGTGCCGCTTTTGGCGGGGGCGGCCGATTGCGAGGGCGCGCCGGGCGGCGCCTGGAAAGAGCTTTGGGCGGATGCGGGGGCGGCCTGCCCGACGGTAAAAAGGACCGACAGCACAAACAGGGCGATGGCGAGGTGACGCATTGCTTCAGGCCTTTTTGCAGGCGAGCGTTGTCGTTGAGGCAAAATGAGCGCCGAAGCCCTGGCCGACGGTTGCGTCATTGCCGGTGAAGGCGGCTTCGGGCAGGTTCAGCCAGACTTTCTCGACATCGGGTGTGGTGACCGAGATCCTGCAGCCGTCATGCGCGCCGTGGAGGAATTCCACGCCGCGTTGCTTTTCGGGATAGGCGATGGAGATGTAATAGCTCGGATCGTAGATACGGAACTGTACCGGCGCTGCGCGCGGCGTTTCGAGCGGCAGGGTGAAGGTCAGGGTCAGCCGGCCCTGCTTTTCGTTCCAGCTCGACACCGGATCCTTCGCCTTGCCAAGCGCGAGCTTCTGGCCGTTCGCCGAAATCTCGGTAAAGAAGTCCACTTCCTTCAGATTGGTCAGATTGACCTGAGCGAGTTCGTCCAGAACCTTTTGCGGATAGTGGCCGTTCTCGTCCTTCTTGATGCCGTCCAGCGCGAAGGCGGAATAGAATTCGTCGAAGGTCCAGTGGATACGAAGCGCTTCCAGCTGCCGGTCGGCGTTCGTGACGATGCCGACATTCATGTCGATCCAGACATGGGGATGCGCGGTGGCGGGCGTCGCAGCCCAGAATGCCATCGCCGGAACCGCCCAAAGGGCCCAAAACCACCTGCCAAAACGCATCTGCCGCCACCTCCAAAGCGTTAAGAAGCCCGGAGAATGGCGGCAGGTCAAGTTACAGCGTGAGCCTTGCGGCGATCAGAAGCCGTCAAGCGTCGCGTAGCGGTCGCGGTGGAAATTGGCGTCGCCCAGAGTGGCGGCAGCCACGCGGGCGCGCTTCATGAAGAGGCCGACATCGAACTGGTCGGTCATGCCCATGCCGCCATGCATCTGCAGGCCTTCATTGGTCATGACGCGGGCCGTATCCGACAGTCGGGCCTTGGCGAGGCTGGCGATCTGCGGCACGTCGTTACGGCGTTCCTCCACCGCGGTCAGCGCATCGAGAACGACCGAGCGGCAGATTTCGAGCTCGGCGAAAAGATGCGAGATGCGATGCTGCAGCGCCTGGAAGGAACCGATCGGCACACCGAACTGCTTGCGCTCTTTCAGATATTCGACCGTCGTGTCGAAGACTTGCTGTACCAGGCCCATCATTTCGGCAGACAGGCCGATACGGCCGATGTCGAGCACCTGTTCGAGTACGTCATAGCCGCCATCCGGCGAACCGAGCACGTCGCTTTCGGAGACTTCCATATTGTCGAACTCGATATTCGCCGCGTTGCGGCTGTCCACCATATGGGTGCGGGTGATCTTGACGCCCGGCGCGTTCCGGTCGACGAGGAACAGGGTGATGCCTGCGCTGTCGTTTTCCTTTCCACTGGTGCGTGCCGCGACGATCAGTTGGTCGGCGACATGGCCGTCCAGAACGAATGTCTTGCTGCCCGAGATTGCATAGCTGTCGCCGCGCGCTTCGGCTTTGGTGGCGATGCGGGTGGGGTTGTGATGCGGGCCTTCCTCCAGCGCCAGCGCCATGATGCGGTCGCCGGCGGCGATGGCGGTGAGGAGTTCCTGCCGCTGATTGGCGCTTCCGGCGAGCTGTATAGCGCTGCCGCAGAGGAGCACGGTCGAAACGAGCGGAGTTGCCGCCAGCACGCGGCCTGCCTGTTCCAGCACGAGGCCCAGGCCCACGGGCCCGAATTCGGTGCCGCCGTATTTTTCGGAAATCATGATGCCGGCAAAGCCGAGATCGGCCATTTCCTTCCAGATCGCGCGGTCGAAGCCTGTGTCATCCTTCTCGTCGCGCAGCTTGCGCAGGTTCTGGATGCCGACGCGCTCCTGAAAGAACTGAGTTGCCGTGTCGCGGAGCAATTGCTGCTCCTCGGTGAGTACCAATGCCATTTGTTATCGTCCCCGGGACTGAATTTTCTGATTTTTGAGGAAAGCCGAATGTCAGCTCGGCAGTCCGAGCACGCGCTTGGACACGACGTTGAGCTGCACCTCGGAGGTGCCGCCCTCGATCGAATTGCCCTTGGACCGAAGCCAGCTTCGCGTCACGCCGAGTTCGTCCGGGGTGAAGCCCTCTCCCTCCCAGCCGAGACCTTGCGTGCCGAGAAGTTCCAGCAGCAGCTCGTAGCGGCGCTTGTTCAGTTCCGTACCGTAATATTTGAAGATCGAGGAAGCCGCGCCGGGGCCGTGACCGGCCTTGGCCTCTTCCACGGAGCGCTGCATGGTGAGCGAGAAAGCGCGGCCGTCCATCTTCTGCTGGGCGATATGCTCGCGCAGGGCCGGGCTTGCCACCCTGCCGTCGACTTCGCCGTAATATTCCTTGGCCACCTGCTCGAGGCCGCCAAGTCCGCCGCCGGCCAGCGAGCCGCCAAGGCCCATGCCGGAAATCATTTCGCGCTCGTGCTGGAGCAGGCGCTTGGCGATGGTCCAGCCCTTGTTGAGTTCGCCCACCAGATGGTCCTTGGGAACCCTCACATCGGTGAAGAAGGTCTCGCAGAAGGGAGAGGCGCCGGAGATCATGGTGATGGGCCGCGCTTCCACGCCCTCGCTTGCCATGTCGATCAGCAGGAAGGAAATGCCTTCATGCTTCTTCGAGGAATCGGTGCGGACCAGCGCGAAAATCCAGTCGGCCTTGTCGGCATAGGAGGTCCAGATCTTCTGGCCATTGACGAGGTAATGGTCGCCTTTGTCCTCGCATTTGGTCTGTAGACCGGCGAGGTCGGAGCCCGAGCCCGGTTCCGAATAGCCCTGGCACCAGCGGATTTCGCCGCGCACGATGGGCGGAAGATACTCTTTCTTCTGCTCTTCATTGGCGAACTCGAGCAACGCCGGCCCAAGCATCCAGATGCCGAAGCTCATCAGTGCCGGACGCGCCTTGATGCGGCGAAGTTCCTGCTGGAGAATCTTGTTCTCGTCCTTGGAGAGGCCGCCGCCGCCATATTCCTTGGGCCAGGTCGGTGCGGTCCAGCCGCGGCTCGCCATGTTGTCGAGCCATACCTTGGAGTCCGGGTTCGGCCAGCTTGCGTTGCGGCCACCCCAGGGAGATTCCTCTTCCGGCATGGGGGTGCGCATGGAGGCCGGGCAGTTTGCTTCGAGCCACTCCCTCACTTCCTGGCGGAACGTTTCGAGCGCTTCCATTAGATCCTCGCTGATATTCAGTTCTTGTCTGGGTGACACTTTATCAGCCGCCGCACGGGCGGCAAATCTTCTGGAAGGGGGCGAGCTGTTCAGATCTGGACTTTGCGCGTCCCCAGCATAACAACGGTTTCAGGCTGGCGGCCGGCTGCCAGCGCATCGAGGTTGCGGGCGATGGATTCCCAGCGGCGAAGGTCGGCCCCCACCGTATGGGCGGAGCAGTGCGGCGTCATGATGAGATTGTCCAGTTCGTGAAAGGGAAATCTCGACGGGCGGGGCGATGCCTCCGGGGTACCGCCGGGCAGGGGGCGGTTCGGGTAGATGTACCAGGTGTCGATCACCGCACCCGCGATCTGCCGGTTCGCCAATGCGCTGTAGAGCGCCTCTTCCTCCGCGACCGGGCCGCGCGCGACATTGACGATCACGGCTTCCGGTTTCATCTGCGCGAAGGCGGCCGCGTCGAAGGCGTGGCGGGTTTCGTCATTGAGGTCGCAGGCCAGCGCGATGTAATCGCTCTCCGCCAGCAGGCGGGGCATGTCCTCGCGCGTGCCGATCCAGTCGAGATTTTCGGGCGTTTCGTCGCGAGGGGAACGGGCAATGGCGCAAACCTTCATGCCGAAGGCGCGGGCGCGCTTGGCCGTCTCTTTCGAGATGTTGCCATAGCCGAAAAGCCCGAGCGTCTTGCCGTAGACTTCGCCATGGAGCGACCCCGGATCGCGGTTCGCGCCCTGATACTTCCAGGAGCCTTCGCGGAAACTTGCATCGAGCCTGCGGAAACCGATCTCCCATTCCAGCAGGCTCGCGACGATGAATTCCGCCATGGTCTGCTCATGTCCCAGCGCGTTGCAGACGAGGCAGCCCTCGGGCACGCCTTCGGGTTTCATCCAGTCATAGCCTGCGAAGGGGATCTGGAAGAGCTTGAGTTTTTCCGCCTTCGGGATGAGCTGGAACGCACCGCCGGAGACGAGCGTGTCGGAGCCGACGACGATGGCATCCGCATCGCTTACCAGCGCCTCGCCCTTGTCCACCGGGTCGTCCGGGAGCCAGAGGCCGATCTCCCAGTCGCTTGTCAGGCAGGCTTTCAGATGATTCAGATTGTCGGCGCAGGTCTGGCCGAGCAGGGCAAGTTTCATAAGGCAGGCCTTCGGTCTAGTCGGCGAGGTAGTCGCGAACCTCGGGCTGCTCTCTCAGTTGCCGCGCCCATTTGCGCAACACGCCATAAACCCGCGGTTCCTCGACGCCCAACTGTACCATGGCAACGCCGCCATTCACGCTTTCGCGGTAATCGGCGATCAGGCCGTCCTTCAGTTCGAAGCGGCTCATGCCGTCGATCACCACCCGGTTGCCTTCATATTCGGGCACGGTGGAGGTGAATTTCGAGAGCGACCATGCATAGCCGAGATCGCCGTTGCAGACGGGATCGAACATCTGCCAGTCATAATCGCGCGCATCGCGGTGAAACAGATGCGACATCATATGGGCGATGTCCTCGCGGCCTTTGTGATCGCCATAGATGTAGTCGTGATAGACCGCATCCTCGGTAAAGCAGGCCGCGAAGGCCTGCCCGTCGCCAGCCGTCGCGGCGGCGCAGAAACGGGCAAGCAGCTTCGCGAATTCGTCCTGCGTCATCACGCGGGAACGCCCAGTTCGTCCTTGGCGAAGGCGGTCACGGACTTGTAGTCGGCCTTGCCGTTGGGCGCGCGGAAGGGAACGGCATTGCCGACCAGGACGCGTTTGGGCGTCTTGTAGCCCGCCAGGCTTTCGCGGACATGGACGCGGATGGCTTCCTCGTCGAACTGCGCGCCTTGCGCAAGGTGGATGACGGCGGTCACGGCCTGTCCCCATTTTTCGTCGGGAATACCGACCACCAGCGCATCTTCCACGTCGGGGTGAAGCTTCAGCACTTCCTCGACTTCTTCCGGGTAGACCTTTTCACCGGCCGTGTTGATGCAGACCGAGCCGCGGCCCAGCAGCGTCAGCGTGCCGTCCGGTTCCACCAGGCACCAGTCGCCGGGAATGGAATAGCGTTCGCCCCTGACAGTCTTGAAGGTCTTGGCGCTCTTTTCGGGATCCTTGTAGTAGCCGAGCGGAATGGGCTCGCCCAATGCGATAAAGCCCGGCTTGCCGGAACCGGGTTCTACCGGCTCGTCATTTTCGTCGAAGACCTTGCAGCGTTCGCCGATCTGGAAGCTCGCCGTATTGATTTCGCCGTCCTTCGTCATAAGCGAGGAGCCGAGGCCGACGGCCTCCGATGCGCCGAAGCTGTCGGTCATGATGGCTTCGGGCATGTATTCCAGCAGGCCCTTCTTCACGTCGCGGCTCCACATCACGCCGGATGAGACGATGGTCGCGATGGATGAGAGGTCATAGGCGCCGGGCTTTTCCTGCAGGGCGCGCAGCATGGGCTTGGCGAAAGCGTCGCCCACGATGGAGAGCGAGTTCACCTTGTTGCGGTCCACCGCTTCCCACATTTCATGTGGCTCGAAGGAGGGCGCATCCAGCGTCACCACGCAGCCGCCGCTGACGATGGTGCCGAGCGCGGTCAGCAGGCCGGTGCCATGCATGAGCGGGCAGGCCGGGATCATGGTCTGGCCGGGGCCTTCGGTGCGGATGGCCTCGATCAGTTCGGGCATGGTTTCCGGCGCGGGGCCGAGGCGGCGCAGAGCGGAAAGCTGGGTTTCGCGCAACGCGTTATGCGTCCACATCACGCCTTTCGGCATGCCGGTCGTGCCGCCGGTATAGATGAAGAGCATGTCGTCGGGAGAGCGCTCGATGTCGAGTTTTTCGCCGCTGCCGGTGGTGGCGAGCTTTTCGTAGTTTTCCGCGAAGGAGGCGATCGGCGCATCGGCGCTTTCGGCCACTTCGATGAAGAGCTTCACCTTGGTGAGCTGCGGACGGATTTCTTCGATGATGTCGCGGAACTCCGATCCATAGACGACCACGGTCGCGTCGGAATTGTCGAAGATGTAGAGGACTTCGCCCGCCTTGTAGCGGTAGTTCACGTTCACATGCGTCAGGCGTGCCTTGAAGCAGGCCATCATCAGCTCGCTGTATTCGGGGCGGTTGCGCATATAGAAAGCGCATTTGTCGCCGGGCTCGATGCCGCGGTCCAGCATGGCGCGGCCGAGATTGTTGGAGCGTTTGGTTGCTTCGCCCCATGTGATGACGCGGTCGCCATGAATGAGGGCAGGGGCGTCCTGCGGCAGCTCAGGCGAGATTGCGTCGAGAATGTCCCCGAAATTCCAGGCCATTTTATTCCTCCCAAAAACTTGTTCTTGCCGGGAGCGGAATTCGTGCCCGCTTCCCTGATTTCTTTGGGAGGCATGATAACGGGAATCGCGGCGGCGTCATCTCCCTCTTGCTTTCAGGAATGTCAGCAATGGGGCTGGCCATAAAAAAGGGCGGCGCCCGAAGGTGCCGCCCCGATCTTTTGCGGATGAAGCCGGATTATTCGGCGGCCGTCATCTTGTCGAGGGAGTAGGCGCCGCCCTCCTGGCCGTTCAGCTTCATGAGATACTTGATGCCTTCTTCCGCGATGTCGTCGCCGATCATCCGGTCGCCCTCGCCGTAAAGTTCCTTCATGTCGATGAAGGCGGCATAGTTCATGGAGGTGCGGTCGGTGATGATGCCGGCCTTGAGAAGGGTCTTGATCAACACACGGAAGATGTTGGTGGATTCCTGCATCTCCTCGCGGATGTTGGCGTCCGTCATGGCTTCCATGAAAGCGCCCTGCACCCATTCCCAGTCGAGGCCGACGGCTTCGTAGATGTGCTTCTTCTGCTCGGGCGAACCGAGATTGAAGAGCAGCACCTGGAAGACTTCCCAGGCCCAGTCCTCGATCGCATTGCGCTGCTCTTCGTTGAGCTTCGGAATGGTGCGGTCGGCCCAGATCTTGCCGAACTTGTGGTGGAAGGCTTCGTCCGTCATGGTCAGCTGCATGAGCTGCACCATCAGCGGGTCGCGGCCGGACTTGTAGAAGGTCGCGAAGGCGCCCATCGCGAGGCCTTCGACCAGCATCTGCATGCCGACGAGTTTCTTCCACACCAGCGGCGAATTGACGATGTCCGTCAGGATGTCGCCGAGCGCCGGACCGACGGCCACGGGCTTGCCCCAGCGGGCCTTGATGTAGTTGGAGAAGCCGGCCACATGGCGCGCTTCTTCGCGCGTCTGGTTGGCGGCGTATTCCTGCGCGCCCGGATCCTTCAGGATATGGCAGAGGCTGGCGGACAGCGCGAGCGCGCCGGCTTCACCGTGCAGGATGGAGGAGAGCGACCACTGCGTGTCGAGATTGACGAGCTTGATCTTCTGCTTCTCGTCGAGCTTGTCGCCGACCGCGGTTTTCAGATCGGTGTTGAGCTCGGGGTCGATCAGGTACTCGTTCTCCATGTCGAAGGGGGTGGAGAAGTCGACATATTTGGGGTCCTGGGGATCCCAGAAATGGTCATGCGTCGCGGAAATGATCTTGTCGAATGCCGTGGAGCGCTTGCCGTAGCGGTCCACTTCCATCATGGCGCCGAAATCGTCCGGGGCGACCGCCTCATAGGCGTCGTCGACGGTGATATTGGTGGTGATCTTGCTGGTCATGGTTCTCCTGCCCTTTTGCGTATGCAAAGACGCCCGGCGCGAAAGCCGGCTCCTCCCCGCTCGCGTTCTGGTCTCTAAAGACACTATAAAGGTAGAGGTTAATGGATGCAAAAAATAGTGACGCATATGTCATTTTTTGTATCCCGCGCGGTTCGCGTGGCGGAAAACACTGGGAAAAGAGGGCTGGATGTCGGGAAATTTCGTGGAAACGAGCCATGGGAGCATCGCCTATGCCGAAAGCGGAGGGCAGGGCCCGGCCGTTCTGATGGTGCATGGCAACTCCTCGGCGAAGGAGATTTTCGCCCGGCAGTTCGATAGCGAACTCGGCGCGAAATACCGTCTCATCGCCATGGACCTGCCCGGGCATGGCGAGAGCGAGAATGCGCGCGATCCCTCCCAGACCTATTCCATTCACGGGTTTGCCGACGCGGCGATGGAATTTCTCGATAATCTAGGCGTCGGCAGCGCCGTCATCATCGGCTGGTCGCTCGGCGGGCATATCGCGCTGGAAATGATGGCGCGCTGGCCGGGGGCGCGGGGCGCCTGGATCACGGGAACGCCGCCGACCGGCGCCTCGGCGGAAGACATGATGGCGGCCTTCCTGCCGTCCGACGAAATGGGATTCACCTTCAAGCCCGAATTCACACCGGATGAAGCGCGCCAGCAGGCGCATAACGGTATCGGCACGCATATGCCGCTGGAAGACTGGATGGTGGCCGCCGCGATCCGGGCGGATGGCCGCTTCCGTCCCATGATGATGGAAAGCGCCGTGGCCGGGCTCGACATGGACGAGAAGGAAATCGTCTCCACCTCCCCGCTCCCGCTGGCGGTGGTCACGGGCGAAAAAGAGCCCTTCGTGAACAATGAATATCTTGTCGGACTGACCTACCGGAACCTCTGGGAAGGCAAGGTGCATGTGTTGGCCGGTCTCGGCCACACGCCCTT
>CAYSVF010000029.1:0-13879 GCA_964434415.1 uncultured Parvibaculum sp. | reverse complement strand
CGCGATCCAAACGCTTCGAACAGGGACGGGTCGGTGCCCGTCATGAAAGCCTGGAGACCCAAGCCAACAATTTCATCAAAAAGGGCTGCGCGCCGCACCTCGTCGAGATGAGCGGCAACCTCGTCCAGAAGCAGCAGCGGCTGGTGCCCCCGCGCCGCCAGAAGGCGCGCATTGGCGAGCACCATGCCGATAAGCAGCGCCTTCTGCTCGCCTGTGGAGCAAAGCCGCGCCTCGCGATCCTTGGCTGCGTGACGCACCAGAAGATCGGTGCGATGCGGCCCGTCCAGCGCGCGGCCCGCGCCGGCGTCGCGGCCCCGCATGTCTTTCAGCAGCGCCCGGAAGCGGTCTTCGACATCGACCGCCGGATCGCGCGTCACCTGATCTTCCAGCGCCCCCTCCAGCGCGATTTCCGCGCGGGGGAAGGCGTCCTCGCTGGCCGCGTCGAGCGCGCCGCGCAGGCGCGCCAGCATCTCGGCGCGGGCCGCGGCAATGGCAACGCCGTGTTCGGCCATCTGCTCTTCCAGTCCGGTCAGCCAGGCATCGTCGAACACCTCGTCGGCCAGCAGCCTGTTCCGTTCGCGCAGCGCGCGCTCATAGGCGTTGGCGCGCGTGCCGTGGGAGGGGTCGAAGCCCATGACAAGCCGGTCGAAGAACTTTCGCCGCTCGCTCGCACCCTCGACGAAGAGCCTGTCCATGGCAGGCGTCAGCCAGACCATGCGGACATATTCGGCCAGCGCGGACGGCCCGGCATTCACCCCGCCGATGCGCACGATGCGCGAGCGGTTGGACTTTTCCGCACCCGCCTCCTGGCCGGTACCGATGCGCAACTCGTCACCATCGGGCAAACGCAGTGTCGCGGAGACCGCCCAGCCGCCGGCGCCGTCGGCGCGGGCGAGATCGGCATAGGCCGCGCCGCGCAATCCCCGCCCGGGCGACAGCAGCGACACGGCTTCCAGAAGGTTCGTCTTGCCCGCTCCGTTTTCACCGGTAAGCGTGACGGGGCCAGCATCGAGATCGAGTTCGGCGCGCGCATAGGAGCGAAAATCGGTCACGATCAGACGCGCAAGGCTCAGCCTTTCCGGCGCAGGGCACACCGCTCCGTCAGGCCCGGCCAGGACCGGATCCGTCGAAGACATGGCAAGCATCCCGCCTGATCGGTGCAATCACTACTCCCGCAATCTGCCCCTGGACAGCGCCAGGCCCTGCACGCAAATGGCCTTACACGCGCATGGGCATGAGCACATAGATCGCCATCGCATCCTCGGTGTCCTTCACCAGGGTGGGCGATCCGGAATCGGCGAAGGCGAAGACCGCCTGTTCGCCGTCGAGCTGGCCGGTAATGTCCAGCAGGTAACGCGCATTGAAACCGATCTCGATCGGGGAAGCGCTGTAGGAAACGGAAATCTCTTCCGTGGCGCTGCCGCTGTCGGGATTGGTGACGGAAAGGGTGAGACGCCCCTCTTCCAGATTGAGCTTCACCGCGCGCGACTTTTCCGTGGAGATGGTGGAGACGCGGTCTACCGCTTCGGCGAAACTCTTGCCGTCCACTTCCATCATCTTGTCGTTGTCGGCGGGGATCACGCGGCCGTAATCGGGGAAGGTGCCGTCGATCAGCTTGGAGGTCAGCACCACGCCGCCGAACTCGAAGCGGATCTTGGTTTCCGACACGCCGATCGAGACATTGCCGGTGTCGCCTTCCAGAAGCTTCTGCAGTTCCAGCACCGTCTTGCGCGGCACGATGACACCCGGCATGCCCGAGGCGCCGTCCGGCAGGTCGTGGTCGACCTGGGCGAGACGGTGGCCATCCGTTGCGACGGCGCGCAGCGAGGGCGTCTTGCCGTCCTCGACCGCATGCAGATAGATGCCGTTCAGGTAATAGCGCGTCTCTTCGGTCGAGATCGCAAAGCGCGTCTTGTCGATCAGGCGGCGCATATGCTCGGCAGGCAGCTCGAAACGGTGCGGCAGGGAGCCCGCCGTCATGGTCGGGAAGTCTTCCTGCGGCAGGGCCTGAAGCGCAAAGCGCGAACGGCCCGCAGTGAGCTGCAACCGGCCTTCGTCCTGAGTGGCGAGTTCGACCTGCGCGCCTTCAGGCAATTTGCGCACGATGTCGTAAAGCGTGTGAGCGGGCGCGGTCGTTGCGCCGGCCTGTGCGACATCGGTGTCGGTCGCCTCCACCACCTCGATATCGAGATCGGTCGCGGTCAGGGAAAGCTGGCCGTCTTCCGCCTTGATGAGGACGTTGGACAGGATCGGAATGGTGTTGCGCCTCTCCACCACCGACTGAACGTGATTGAGAGATTTGAGGAGTGCGCCGCGTTCAATTGTGATCTTCATTCTGTCTCTTCGGACCCCTCTGTCGGCCCCTTGCCCGGGCCATGGCCTGGCGCGCTCAATGCGGTCGCGCCGGACGCTCCGTTTTCATTCGGCCCGTTGCGGGACGGGTTCGCCGCCCCGGCCCGGGCCGTTCATCGACTCCAAGGGCCGCTGGCACAGCTGCGCCGCGGCCCCTGCCGAAACTCATGCGAACGGGAAACCGGAGGACCCTGCCGGACAAGGCTGGAAGGTGTGGGAATACCCCCCACCGCGCCCCGAAACCGGCATTTCCGGCCGGGGCCGGAACTCCGCGGAAATTCGCAACGCAATTATATCAGATGATTGACGGGATGCACGCATTTCAGCGCCTCCGGAGGCTCCGAAGGCGCTTTATAACTGCCTGAAAGCGCTGGCCTTTTCGAGGCCTGCGATCAGTTCGGGCTGTGACCGCCCTCCAGCATGCGCCGAAGCAGGTCCACATCCTCCTCAAGACCGGAATCGACCTGCCGAAGTTCCTCCACCTTGCGCACTGCGTGAATGACGGTGGTGTGGTCGCGGCCCCCGAACTTACGCCCGATTTCAGGCAGGGAGCGGGTGGTGAGCTGCTTGGAGAGATACATGGCGATCTGGCGCGGCCGGGCGACGGCGCGGGCCCTGCGGGCGGAGAGAAGGTCCGACAGGCGGACATTGAAATACTCCGCCACGCGGCGCTGAATCTCCTCGATGGTCACCTTGCGGTCGTTGGAACGCAACAGGTCGCGCAGCACGTCCTGCGCCATATCCAGCGTGATGGGGCGGCCCACCAGCGAGGCATAGGCAACCACGCGCTTCAGCGCACCTTCCAGCTCGCGCACATTGGACACGATCCGGTTGGCGAGGAACTCCAGCACGTTTTGCGGGATCTCGATCGGGCCGTTGCGCTGGATCATCTCCTCGGCCTTGGCCTGCAGGATACCGAGGCGCAGCTCGTAATCGGTCGGATGGATATCCGCCGCCAGACCCCAGCCAAGCCGCGAGCGGATGCGCTCCTCGATCCCCTCCAGATCGGAAGGCGAGCGGTCGGCGGAAATGATCACCTGGCGGTTGTGGTCGATCAGCGCATTGAAGGTATGGAAGAACTCTTCCTGCGTGGAATCCTTGCCGGAGATGAACTGCACGTCGTCGATCATCAGCACGTCCACCGAACGGAACTGCTGCTTGAAGGCCATGGTGTCCTTGAAACGCAGCGCCCGCACGAACTGGTACATGAATTTTTCGGCGGACAGATACAGCACCTTGCGCTCGGGCTGCTTGTTGCGGATTTCCCAGGCGATCGCGTGCATCAGATGCGTCTTGCCCAGCCCCACACCGCCATAAAGGAAGAGCGGGTTGAAGCTCACATCGCTCGCCTCAGCCACGCGGCGCGCGGCGGCATGCGCCAGCTCGTTCGACTTGCCGACAACAAAGGCGTCAAAGGTGAAACGCGGGTCGAGCGGCGCGCCGACGCCTGCATCCTCAAAGCCTGCCGGCACCTCGAATTGCAATTTTCCGGGCGAGGCCGTCGGTGCCGCGGGCGCAGCCGGCGTTGCGGATGCCTGCGCGGCAGGCGCTTCTTCGTCGCGCACCGTTTCTGCATGATTGCCGGCTTCGGGCTCCGGCGTGCGCGCCACCGCCTCCGGAACGGCGCTGCCCGCCGTCAGAATTTCGACGCGGCCGAGTGCGACATTTTCCTGCGTCCAGAGTTTCGCCAGGCGGTCGGCATGATTGGAAACAATCCAGTCACGCTGAAAACGGCTCGGTACCGACAGCAGCACGCGGCCATTATTCACGCCGACCAGTTCGAGCTGCTTGAACCAGCTGTCGAATGTCGCGGATCCGACTTCGGCTTTCAGACGTGCGCGAATGCGATGCCATTGCTGGGCGAGGGCGGCGCTGTCCATATTCGCCGCTGCGGCGGGCTCGCTTGCCTCCGTCACGTTGCGGACAACCGGACCGGACTCCATCGTTCCCATATTTGTATCCATTGGCCGCATCCCCTTTTCACCGCCTTCCGCCTTGCCACCGTCCCCACGAGGCTCGCCGGCTTCTTTGAACTGCCGGCTGTTTTCCGCTTCATTCGCCACGATGTCTGCCTCAACCGCCGGAGCCCCGGACCGGGCGCTCCATCTTGTAACACCGGCCCGAAAAGGCCCGGCCCCCAAACACTCCGCAGATCCGATGCCGGGCGGCACCGATCCCCCTTCCGCGGTGTGCTAGCTCTGCATCCAGGGAAGACCGTCGGCCTTCCAGCCGTTCCGCCGCCCCCGGTGGCGATCGTCATCGAGATCGCCCTCGAAACCGCCGGCGACGTTGTAGCAAAGGCCAAAGCCCCGCTCCGTCATCGCGGTGGCGGCCGCCTTGCTGCGCGCGCCCGAACGGCACAGGAAGAAAACCGGCGCATCGCCGCCCGCCTCCGAAATGGCTTCGGCGGCGTGGCTCTCGAATTCCGTGTTGCGCGTCATATCCGGCTGGGAGACCCATTCGATCAGAACCGGCTGCTTGCCGAGATGCGCAAGGTCGGTCAGGCCGACAAAGGCCCATTCGGCCCTGGTACGCACATCGATCAGCAGCGCCTGCGGATTTTCCGTCAATACCCGCCAGGCTTCCGCCGGCGTCACATCGCCGGCATATCCCGCATCCGTATCAGGCAAAATCTCAGGCTGGACCGCCTCTTTCCCGCCGCCCGCTTCCGACATCGAATCCCCTTCAGGCACGTCGCGCCATCACCCCGCTCCAGAGCCGACAGGATCCCGGAAACCGGTAAAGCCCGCCTCACCCGGCTGCGCATTCCCCGACCGCCGGTCCCCGCCGGAGGATCAAGGAGACGTTCCGGATACAAGCTTCCCGACGGCGCTGTCCTGAAAACCGCGCCCCGCAGGGATCCGCTATCTGCCTGGATACTATAATTTATCTCGTGACTGGGCCCGCGAATACTGAAAACTAGGATTTTTTATTATAAAAACCGCTCGAAATTCAGTATTCATGTGGGCCCTCCGAGGTCATTAAACATACCGAGAGCCCCCCGGAGAGGCAAGCCAAAGAATCCGATTCGTCAAAAAACTTTCGTCTGCCACGACCGCTTCTTGACACCAACATGCAGTGGTTGCGGAACGCAACAAACACATACCGTTGCGACAAACCCCTGTGGCACAAGCATTTCTTGAATCGGGACCATTTCGGTCGTTTTCACGTTGCCGCATCTGCGACACGAAGAGTGTGACGATACGCGCACGAATCCATGACACAAAACGGCCTGCGAAACGATGTCTCGCAGGCCGCGGTCCGGCGTACCGGAAGTGCCTATTCAATATTTGCGCGCATGCGCTGCCGGGCGTTCAACCGGCAGGGCGCGACGACCGGTCTCAGCCGAGCGCCTTCACCCGATTTGCAAAGCGCGACACCTTGCGGGAGGCCGTGTTCTTGTGGATCACGCCCTTCTGCGCAGCGCGCATGATCTCGGGCTGGGCCGCCTGCAGCGCACTCTGCGCCGCCTGCCGGTCGCCACTTGCAATCGCTTCTTCAACCTTGCGGATGAAGCCGCGCATACGGCTGCGACGGGCCTTGTTAACGGCCGTACGCGCCTCGATCACGCGGATCGCCTTTTTGGCGGAAGCGGTATTCGCCATGTTTCCAGAACCTTCGGACATGCCGGGGATCAGCCGTTTCCGGCGCGCAACCCGGCGCATTTATACGATCAAGCGGACGCCGCCCGAAAAAGCGGAACCCGTCTCAGGAAGCCGGGGTTATACGCGCCTGCCCGGCCCTCGTCAACCGGGGAAAATGGGGCAAAAAAGCCCATTTTCCGCCGAAAAGTCACGCTATCCGCTCAGCTGTTGCGGAAATGCGGCTCGCGCTTTTCCACAAAGGCCGCCATGCCTTCGGTCTGGTCGTCGGTGGCGAACATGGAATGGAAGAGGCGGCGCTCGAAACGCACACCCTCCGAAAGCGTCGTCTCATAGGAGCGATTGACGGATTCCTTGGTCATCATCGCTATCGGGAGCGACATGGAGGCCACCGTATCGGCCACTTTCATCGCCTCGTCCAACAGCTTGTCGAGCGGCACGACGCGGCTCACCAGCCCCGAGCGTTCCGCCTCCTCGGCGTCCATCAGGCGGCCGGTGAGGCACATTTCCATCGCCTTGGACTTCCCCACGAAACGGGTGAGGCGCTGCGTGCCGCCGGCGCCGGGCATCACGCCGAGCTTGATCTCGGGCTGACCGAATTTCGCATTGTCGGCGCAGATGATGAAATCGCACATCATGGCGAGTTCGCAGCCGCCGCCCAGCGCATAGCCCGCCACCGCCGCGATGACCGGTTTGCGGCAGCGCGTGGGGCGCTCCCAGTTGGCGGTGATGAAGTCTTCCTTGAAGACATCCATGTAGGATTTGGGCTGCATCTCCTTGATGTCGGCGCCCGCGGCGAAGGCCTTTTCCGATCCGGTGATCACGATGCAATGGATATGCTCGTCGGCCTCATAGGCGTCGAGCGCGGCCGTCATCTCGTCCATCAGCTGCCGGTTGAGCGCGTTGAGCGCTTCGGGGCGGTTCAGCGTGACGACGCCGACAGCACCTTTCTTTTCGACCAGAATGGTCTGATAGGCCATGTGAGTTTCTCCTCAGCTTATGGGGTATTGCAAAGATCAATCGGGTTCGATGGAGAACCGGACTTCGGTGTGTGCGGCGCTTTCGGGCACGATCTGGATTTCCAGCCGCTCCCGTTCGCGGCGGAAGACCAAGAGATCGCCGATCAGTTCGAGCTTCTTTTCGCGCACCCAGCCAAGTTGCGGCAGCGTTCCGATGTAGAAGCTGCGCACATCCTGCTCCGATACATCTCCCGTTGCGACGGCGCGCACGATGCGGCCCGTGGGCTTGTCGAAAGCGATCCCGCCGTCGCCCGTTTCCGCCAGGCCCGGCATAAGCGGCATATCGTCCACTGCGCTCAGAAAGCCGTCATCCGCCCGCGCACCGC
The DNA here is from genome assembly GCA_964434415.1 of uncultured Parvibaculum sp. GTDB lineage: Bacteria > Pseudomonadota > Alphaproteobacteria > Parvibaculales > Parvibaculaceae > Parvibaculum. The sequence continues at coordinate 6,580 of CAYSVF010000029.1, read as the reverse complement.
CCGGCGCAGACAGAAGCACCGCGACGAACATGGCGGCAAGGATATGTGTGAGGCGGCGGGGCATCCGGCGAAGTGTCATTATCTTGCGTGTCATTTCTGGCAGCGCGGACAGAAAAAAGTGGATCGCCCGGACTGGACGATGCGCTTCACCGTAGCCCCGCAACCCGGATTTGAACAGACTTCACCTTCCCGGTCATAGACCGAAAAACTGTGCTGGAAATAACCGAGTTCGCCGTCGGTATGGGCATAGTCGCGAAGCGTGGATCCCCCTGCGGCAATCGCCTCGGTGAGAACATCGCGAATGGCGCGCGCCAGCTTCTCGCTGCGTTGAGGCCCGGCCACATTCATGGCAAGGCGGCGCGGCGAGATGCCGGCGCGGAACAGCGCCTCACAGACGTATATATTGCCCAGACCCGCCACGACGCGCTGATCGAGCAGCGCGGATTTGATGGGCGTGCGCTTGCCTTTCAGTTTCCCCGAGAGGGTTTTCGCGGAAAATTCGTTGCCGAGCGGCTCCGGCCCCAATGCGGCAAGATGCGGACTTTCCTCCAATGCGTCTTCCGCGATCAGATTCATGTAGCCGAACCGGCGATGGTCGGAATAGACGATGCGGGTGCCGCCATCCATATCGAAGACGATGTGGTCATGCGGGCCGAAGCCCGCCCCTTCCCCTCGCTCGGCGGGCGCAGGGTGGTGAAAGGCGCCCGGCGAAGCGGCATCCGAACCGGGCGGGAGAATGGTGAAACGTCCCGACATGCCCAGATGCATGAGCAGCACTTCGGCGGGGTCGTCTTTGCGGGGCGCGAGATGAACGAGAATATATTTTGCCCGGCGCGTCAGATGCGAGACATGGCGCCCCGTCAGCCGCGCCGCGAACCCCTCGGGCAAGGCAAAGCGCAGATCGGGCCGCCTCTGGGTGAGACGGGCGATGACGCGGCCTTCCATGGCAGGGGCAAGGCCCCGGCGGACGGTTTCGACTTCGGGCAGTTCCGGCATACGCGTTCCGTTAACGTGAAGCGCAGGAAAGTAGCGGTTTCCGCCCGGCTCCGCTATGGTCCGCGGCCATAGCCATGGTGCGCGCAACCCATCGCCCGGGCGGGCAAGTGCAGATGCGAGTATGACCGACAGCAAGACCACACATTTCGGATTCAAGACCGTCGCAGAGGACGACAAGGCCGGGCTCGTTCACAATGTGTTCGAGCAGGTGGCGAGCCGCTACGACCTGATGAACGACCTCATGTCGGGCGGGCTTCATCGCGCCTGGAAGCAGGTCATGATCGACATGCTGAACCCGCCGCGTACCGCCCGGCCCTTCCACCTCATCGACGTGGCGGGCGGCACGGGCGACATCGCCTTCCGCTTCCTGGAACGCGGCGGCGAAGGCTGCGCGGTCACGGTCTGCGACATCAACGAACATATGCTGATGGTGGGACAGGACCGTGCCGAGGCGAAGGCGTTTGCCGACAAATGCGAATTCGCCTGCGGCGACGCCGAGAAACTGCCGTTTCCCGACAACAGCTTCGATGCCTATACGATCGCTTTCGGTATTCGCAACGTCACCCATATCGACAAGGCGCTGGCCGACGCGCGCCGCGTGCTGAAGCCGGGCGGACGCTTTCTCTGCCTCGAATTTTCGCAGGTGCCGGTGCCGCTGCTCGACAAGATCTATGACAGCTACTCCTTCGCGGCGATCCCGAAGATCGGCAAATGGGTGACCGGCGACGGCGACCCTTATCAGTATCTCGTCGAAAGCATCCGCCGCTTCCCCGATCAGGAGACCTTCAAGCGCATGATCGAAGAAGCCGGTTTCGCGCGCGCCAGCTACCGGAACCTGACCGGCGGGATCGCCGCGATCCATTCCGGCTGGCGGCTTTAGAGAAGGGCGCGCGCCATGTTTCGCGCCATAAGCAACAGCATTCGGCTCGCCAGGGCCGCGCGCGAACTCGGGCGCCATGACGCGCTGTTTCCGCTCGAGCTTCGCCGGGAAATGCCGAAGCTTTTGCTGATGCTGCTGCCTCTGGCGAAAATCCGCCTGCCCTGGGAAGAAGAACCCGAACATATCGAGGGCAGCGTGGGCGAGCGGCTCGCCGTCGCGCTCGCCAATCTCGGCCCCTCCTATATCAAGCTCGGACAGTTCCTTGCCACGCGCCCCGATGTGATCGGCACGGAACTCGCCGCCGATCTTACCAGCCTGCAGGACAAGCTTCCGCCTTTCCCCGCCGAAGAGGCGCGCCGGATCATCGCGGAAGATCTCGGCAAGCCGGTTGACGAACTTTACGAGAGCTTCTCCGAGGCCATCGCCGCGGCTTCCATCGCGCAGGTACATCACGCGCATACCATGCCCGAGCCCGAAAACCCGCAAGGCGGCGTGGAGGAAACACCGGCAGACATCGCCGAACCCGGCGAAGCCGCGCAGGAGGCCGGGGCGGAGGAGGTCGTCGAAACGCTGGACGTGCCCGCCGGCGAAGATTTGTCCGCCGACGAAACGGCGCCCGACCGGGGGCTCGATGTGGCGGTGAAAGTGCTGCGCCCCAATGTGGAAGCGCGCTTTGCCGACGATCTCGACAGTTTCTTCTGGGCCGCAGAAACGATCGAGCGTTTGTACAAGCCCGCGCGGCGGCTCCGCCCGGTCGAGGTGGTGCAGACGCTGGCCGACAGCGTGCGGCTGGAAATGGATTTCCGGCTGGAAGCGGCCGCGATTTCGGAGATGGCGCAGAATACGGCGAACGATGTTGGCTTCCGCGTCCCCGCCGTCGACTGGGAACGCACCGCCCGGCGCGTACTCACCATCGAATGGGTGGACGGCATTCCGGCCTCGGACCGCGATGCACTGGTGGAAGCGGGACACGATATGAAGGCGCTGGGGCGCCAGGTCATCCAGTCCTTCCTGACCCATGCGCTGCGCGACGGGTTCTTCCATGCCGACATGCATCAGGGAAACCTGTTCGTCGATGCGGACGGCGTGTTGGTGGCGGTCGATTTCGGGATCATGGGGCGGATCGGACCGCATGAACGACGTTACCTCGCCGACATCCTGATGGGCTTCCTGCTGCGCGACTATCCGCGCATCGCAGATGTGCATTTCGAGGCGGGCTATGTGCCGCGCACGAAGAGCCGCCACGCCTTTGCCCAGGCGCTGCGCTCCATCGGCGAGCCGATCTGGGGCAAGTCGCTCGGCGAGCTCTCGATGAGCCGTCTGCTCTCCCAGCTCTTCCAGGTTACCGAACAGTTCGACATGCGGACGCGGCCGGAACTCATCCTGCTGCAAAAGACCATGGTGGTGGTGGAAGGCGTCGCCCGGCATTTCGACCCCGATCACAATATCTGGGAAAGCGCCGAGCCGGTGGTGAAGGAATGGATCACCGATCAGGCGACGCCCGAACACCGGCTGGAGGAAGCCGCCGCCGGCGCGGTGCAAATGGGCCGCGTCCTTGCCAATCTGCCGGATATGCTGGAACGCGCGGAGCGCGCCACGAAGCTGCTGGCCGACAATGTGGACGACCAGGGCGTGAAGGTTCACCCCGGCTCCCTCAGGAACGAGCCGCGTACCCATCCCGCCTTCTGGCTCATCGCCGGGGCGCTGATCGCCCTTCTGGCGGTCGCGATTTTCTAGCGGCTTAAAACACGCCGCTTTCCAACAATAATTTCGATCTACAAATATCGGCAGTGAAACCCTATATTGCCATCAATGGAAGTGTGATATGTCCCTCTTTCGGGACGAAAGCACCCTCAGGCCATACGGGGTTTCACTGTGGACAAGAATTCTCTCGAGGCCAAACGCATTCTGCTGATCATCGGTGGAGGCATCGCGGCTTATAAATGTCTGGAGCTGATCCGTCGCCTGCGCGAACGCGGGGCGCATGTGCGCGCCATCATGACCGGCGCAGCGCATGAGTTCGTCACGCCGCTTTCCGTCTCCAGCCTGACGGGCGAAAAAGTGTTTGCCGATCTCTTCGACCTCACCGACGAGGCGGAGATGGGGCATATCGAACTTTCCCGCGACGCCGACCTGCTGGTCGTCGCGCCCGCCACAGCCGACCTCATGGCGCGCATGGCCGGGGGGCTGGCGAACGACCTTGCCACCACGGCGCTTTTGGCGACCGACAAGCCGGTGCTGATCGCCCCTGCCATGAATGTGCGCATGTGGGAGCACGCTGCCACCCAGCGCAATATTGCCACGCTGAAGCGCGACGGTATTTCCTTCGTGGGCCCCAATGAGGGCGACATGGCCTGCGGCGAGTTCGGCCCGGGCCGCATGGCGGAGCCGATGGAAATCGTCGCGGCCGTGGAAGCGCATTTCGGCGAAGCCGCTTTTGCCGCCGGGCAGCCGCTCAAGGGGCTCAGGGCGCTTGTCACCTCCGGTCCGACGCATGAACCCATCGACCCGGTGCGCTATATCGCCAATCGCTCCTCCGGCAAGCAGGGCCATGCCATTGCCGCCGCGCTCGCGGCGCTGGGCGCGGAAACGGTCCTCATCGCCGGTCCGTCGACGACGCCCGACCCGGCCGGGGTGAGCGTGCATCATGTGGAAACGGCCAATGAGATGCTGGCCGCCTGCGAAGCGGCGCTGCCTGCCGACATCGCCATCTGCGCCGCCGCCGGCGCTGACAGGCGCGTCGAAGCCAGCGCCGATCAGAAGATGAAGAAGAACGGCGAGGACGGTCTGCATCTGAAGCTGAAACAGAATCCGGACATTCTGGCGACGCTCTCCGCGCTCAAGGGCAAGAAGCGGCCCCGCCTCGTCGTGGGCTTTGCGGCGGAGACCGAAAAGGTCATCGCGCACGCAACCGACAAGCTCAAGCGCAAAGGCTGCGACTGGATCGTTGCAAACGACGTGTCGCCCGCCACCGGCATCATGGGCGGCGACGACAATCTGGTTCACATCATCAGCGCAGAGGGCGCAGAGGACTGGCCCCGTGCCAGCAAGCGCGAAGTCGCAGGACGCCTGGCGCACCGCATCGCCGATCATTTCAAAAAAGGGAAATCCGCCACATGAATCCCGAGATCGACGTGAAGGTATGCCAGCTCGACCATGCCGAAGGACTGCCGCTGCCGCGCTACGAAACGACAGGCGCGGCCGGGATGGACCTTCTCGCCGCCCTGCCCGAAGCAGGTCATGCTGTGCTTGAGCCCGGCAAGCGGATGATGGTGCCGACGGGGCTTGCCATTGCGCTGCCCGAAGGCTTCGAGGCGCAGATACGCCCTCGCTCCGGCCTCGCCGCCAAGCAGGGTGTCACCGTTCTCAACACGCCGGGCACGGTCGATTGCGACTATCGCGGCGAAGTGAAGGTCATCCTCGTCAATCTCGGGGAAGAGCCGGTGACGATCGACCGCGGCATGCGTATCGCCCAGATGGTGATTGCGCCCGTGACGCGCGCGCGGCTCCGCCCGGTCGAGACGCTGGATGAAACGGAGCGCGGCGCCGGGGGCTTCGGCTCCACCGGCACGAAATAAGGGGCGCGCGCGACGTGAGGGATCATGAAATGAGGGAGGGCGAGTGCCTATGCTGAGACTGTCGAAAAAGACATGGCTGGCGCTGGAAGCCGTGGTGGATGTCGCCATCAATGCGCGGCCCGACCCGGTTCAGTCGAAGGAAATCACCCAGAGACAGGGTATTCCGCAGCGCTATCTGGAGCAGGTCATGCAGCAGCTCGTGCATGCCAATATCCTGAAAGGCGTGCGGGGGCCGCGCGGTGGATATACGCTGGCGAGAGAGAGGCGGCGCATCACGGCGGGCGAAGTCGTTCGCGTCGTCGGCGCGATGGAAGCGTCCGACGAACCGGCGACGGAAAGCCCGTCCGCCCTCAGCCAGCGCGTGATCGCGCCGCTTTGGGAGGAAGTGCAGGCGGAAGTCATGGAAAAGCTCGACGCCGTTACCATCGAGGATCTGTGTCGTAAGGCGGAGGCCACCGGCGTGGGCGCCGAGACGCCCAGCGCCGATTTCACCATCTAACCGGTTAGAGAATCTATTCAGCGCAATTCCGGACGGAAAACCGGTTCCCACTTTTCCTGGAATTGCTGTAGCCCGGGAGGCTCCAATGAGCGCAGAAAACAAGCCAGGACGCGGACGCATATATAACGACATCACCGAAACGATCGGCAATACGCCGCTGGTGCGCCTGAACAAGATGGCAAAGGAGGCCGGCGCGCAGGCCGACATCCTGCTGAAGCTGGAGTTCTTCAATCCGCTGGCCAGCGTGAAGGACCGTATCGGCGTCGCCATGATCGAGGCGCTGGAGAAGGCGGGCAAGATCAACGACAAGACCGTCATCATCGAGCCGACCTCCGGCAATACGGGCATCGCGCTTGCCTTTGTCTGCGCGGCGAAAGGCTACCAGCTCATTCTCTGCATGCCGGAAAGCATGTCGATCGAGCGGCGCAAGATGCTGGCCCTGCTGGGCGCGCAGCTTGAGCTGACGCCCCCGGAAAAAGGCATGAAGGGCGCCATTGCGCGCGCCGAGGAGCTGATGGCGCAGAACCCCAATTCGGTGATGCCGCAACAGTTCGACAATCCGGCCAATCCGGAAATCCACCGCAAGACGACGGCGGAGGAAATCTGGAACGACACCGACGGCAAGGT
>CAYSVF010000028.1:0-13917 GCA_964434415.1 uncultured Parvibaculum sp. | reverse complement strand
GGCTACACGCTTCTCGACCTCATCACCTATTTCACTTGCGGCCCGAAGGAGACCCGCGCCTGGACCATCACGCGCGGCACGCTCGCGCCGGCGGCGGCGGGCGTCATCCATACCGATTTCGAGAAGGGCTTCATCCGGGCCGAGACCATCGCCTATGACGACTTCGTTTCGCTGGGCGGCGAAACCGGCGCGAAGGATGCGGGCAAGATGCGGCTCGAAGGCAAGGAATATCTGGTGCATGACGGCGACGTGATGCACTTCCGCTTCGCAAACTAAGAGGGTGGCATGAGGGAGCCGGAGTTCTACTGGGAAGATTTCGTACCGGGCGAAACCCGCGAATTCGGCGAGAAGCATGTCACGCGCGAAGAGATCGTCGACTTCGCCAAGGACTACGATCCCCAGCCCTTCCATCTCGACGAAAAGGCCGGCGCGGCCTCCATTCTCGGCGGGCTTTGCGCCAGCGGCTGGCACAGCTGCGCCATGCTGATGCGCATGATGTGCGACGGATACATTCTGCAAAGCGCCTCGCTGGGCGCGCCGGGCGTGGATGAGGTGCGCTGGCAGAAGCCGGTCTATGTCGACGATGTGATCCGCGTGCGCAATACATGCGTCGAGCGCCGCGCCTCCAAAAGCCGCCCGGAAATGGGCCTCACCAAATTCCGCACCGAACTCGTCAACCAGAAGGACGAGGTCTGCCTGCTGATGACGGGCTGGGCCATGTATGCGCGCCGCGATCCGTCCGCGCCCGTCGAGACGGAGGGAGCGGCCTGATGCCCTGGTTCGAAGACATCGCGATCGGCGAGAAGACCGAACTCGGCGAATACACTTTCGAGGCCGATGACATTATTTCCTTCGCCACAAAATTCGATCCGCAGCCTTTCCATATCGACGAAGGCGCCGCCAGGGCGAGTCCCTATGGCGGGCTCATCGCCAGCGGCTGGCATACCTGCTCGGTCTGGATGAAGCTGATGGTGAAGAGCCGTATCGCCGAGAAAGCCCGCAAAGGCGAGGACGACGGCAGCCCGCCCGGCGGCCCCTCCCCCGGATTTCTGGAGCTCAAATGGCCGACACCGGTGCGCGCGGGTGATAGGATTACCTATTCGACCGAGGTGATCGAGAAGGTCGACCTCAAAAGCAGGCCCAATCTCGGCATCGTTCGCAGCCTCAACAAAGGCGTGAACCAGAACGGCGAACTGGTGATGAGCTTCATCGGCCAGGGTCTCGTACAAAAGCGGGACCATCCATAAAACGGACCAGGGAGGAGAGGACATGGCTCACAAGGGTGAAATGATCACGCTGAAAAGCGGCGACGGCGCGGACATCCTTTGCTACAGCGTGAAGGCGGAGGGCACCCGCCCCAATGGCGCAAAAGCCGGTCTCGTCCTCATCATGGAAATCTTCGGCGTGACCGATCACATCAAGGATCTGTGCGACGAATATGCCGCGCGCGGCTTCGACGTGATCTCGCCGCAGCTTTACGACCGCCAGGTCAAGGACTTCAAGGCGACCTACAGCCAGGAAGACATCCAGACCTCGCTCGACCTGCGCGCGAAGAACCCCTACGAGAACACGGTACTCGACGCCCAGATGTGCATCGACAAGCTGCGCGAACAGGGCAATGAGAAAGTCTTCATCACCGGCTATTGCTATGGCGGATCGGTGAGCTGGCTCGCCGCCTGCCGCGCCAAGGGTCTCAATGCCGCTTCCTGCTACTATGGCGGCGCCATCAAGGACTTCATCGACGAAATGCCGATATGCCCGACCATCTGTCATTTCGGCGAGAAGGATCACTCGATCCCGATGGACGTCGTGCGTAATGTCGAGGCAAAGCACCCGGAAGTGAAGGTCTATGTCTATGACGCAGACCACGGCTTCAATTCCGACCGCCGCAACAATTACGACAAGGCCGCCGCCGACCTGGCGCTCGAACGCACGCTGGCCCTTTTCGACGGCGCGTGAAGGCATAGGACAAAACGGGAATTTGGAGGGAGGCTGCGGCCTCCCTTTTTTGTTTCTCTCCACAATTCAATTGCGTCATCGCCATTTCCGCCCATATTGAGGAAAACAACCTCTGAAAGCGGAGCGAGAGATGACGAAACCGGAAGACCCGCAGGCGCTCGACAACCAGCTCTGCTTCGCGCTCTACTCCACCTCCCTCCTGATGACCAAGGCCTACAAGCCGCTGCTGGCCGAGATCGGCCTCACCTACCCGCAATATCTCGCCATGCTGGCGCTCTGGGAGGAAGACGGCGTGACGGTGAACACGCTGGGGAGCCGCCTCTATCTCGATTCCGGCACGTTGACGCCGTTACTGAAGCGGCTGGAGACGGCGGGCCTCATCACCCGCGAACGCAGCACCACGGATGAGCGGCAGGTTCTCATCCGGCTCACACGAGAGGGCCGTGCGCTGAAGCGGAAAGCCGCAAAGGTACCGGAAAAGGCCGCAATTGCGGCAGGCTTGCCCGTCTCGGAGCTCATCTCGCTCCGCCAGAAACTGAAAAAACTCCGCGCGCATCTCGCCGCCTGACCAAGACATCCGGCGCTCACAGCTTTGTGATATTTAAATTGTGCACAATATAATTGATTACACTATGTTAAGAGGAACAGCCACCGACGCACGCCGCATGAAGGAACCATCCATGTCCGGAAACAAGTCCGACAAGACCGCATACGACTTCGCCTTCGAGAGCCTGAACGGCAAGCCGATGCCCTTAAGCGAGTTTGCGGGCCGTCCGCTGCTGATCGTGAACACCGCCTCCAAATGCGGCTTCACGCCTCAATACAAGGAGCTGGAAGCGATCTGGCAAAAGCACAAGGATGAGGGGCTCGTCGTGCTGGGCGTGCCCTCCAACGACTTCGCCAATCAGGAGCCTGGCTCATCGGACGAGATTGCGCAGTTTTGCGAGATCAATTTCGGCGTCGACTTTCCTCTCACCGAAAAAGTACATGTGAAAGGCAGCGACGCGCATCCCCTATTCCAATGGCTGGCGAAACAAGGCGGCTTCCTCTCCAAACCCCGCTGGAACTTCTACAAATACGTCATCGGAAAAGACGGCAAGCTCGTGGACTGGTTCGCCAGCACAACGAAACCCAATGCGCCGAAAGTGGAAGCCGCGCTGGAAAAAGCGCTGGGGAAGTAGTTTTGCCGCGCAACGTCATGCCCCGCTTTATGCGGGGCATCCACGTCTTTGCGTAAAAAAAGGAAGACATGGATGGCCCGGACAAGCCGGGCTATGACGGCAAATTTTATCTGCGCAGCCGGTCCTCGTCGCGCTCAGCCGTCTTTCCGTTCGGGATAGAGCTTCAGCAGCCCCTCTTTCGAGGCCTCCGTCACGCCGCGCTCGGTGATAAGACCGGAGACATAGCGCGCGGGCGTGACATCGAAGCCGTAATTCGCCGCGCCGCTGTCGGGCGCGGAAACCTGGATGGTCACGATCTCGCCCTTGTCGGTGCGCCCCGTCAGATGCGTCACCTCATGCGCGGAGCGTTCCTCGATGGGAATGCCGTTGACGCCGTCCTCCAGCGTCCAGTCGATGGTGGTATGCGGCAGCGCGACGTAGAACGGCACGTCATTGTCATGCGCGGCAAGCGCCTTCAGATAGGTGCCGATCTTGTTCGCCACATCGCCCGTCGCGGTGGTGCGGTCGGTGCCGACAATGCACATATCGACCAGCCCGTGCTGCATGAGATGCCCGCCCGCATTGTCCGGCACGATGGTATGCGGGACGCCGTGACGCCCGAGCTCGAAGGCGGTCAGCGACGCGCCCTGATTGCGCGGCCGGGTCTCGTCCACCCAGACATGCACGTCGAGGCCCTTGTCATGCGCCATATAGATCGGTGCGAGCGCCGTGCCCCAATCGACACAGGCGAGCCAGCCCGCATTGCAATGGGTGAGGATGTTGACCTTGCCGCCCTTCTCCCGCGCCACCGCCTCGATCAGCGTCAGCCCGTTTTCGCCGATGCGGCGGCATATCTCGACATCGTCGTCGCAAATGGCGGCCGCTTCCTTATAGGCCGCCTCCATCCGCGCATTGTGCCCATGCGGATGCACCGCGGCGCGCATGCGGTCCAACGCCCAATGGAGATTGACCGCCGTGGGCCGCGTCGCGCCCAGCATCGCAATCGCTTCCTCGAGCCCTGCATCCGACGCATCGTCGCGCATGGCAAGGCAGACGCCATAGGCCGCCGTCGCGCCGATCAACGGCGCCCCGCGCACCAGCATGTCCTTGATGGCGCGGGCCGCATCGTCGACCGTCTTCAGCGTCACGGTCTCGAAGCTGAAAGGGAGTTTCGTCTGGTCGATGATCTCCACCGACCAGCCATCCTCGTTCACCCAGATGGTGCGGTAATGCGTGCCGTCGATCTTCATCTCTCGTCCCTTTCAAGCCGGGAATAACGGGCAACGTCAGGGAAGCGGGATCACTCACCGTCGAATGTGCAGAGCGAGAGCACCTCGATATCCATCGCCTCCAGCTTTTCACGCCCGCCAAGCGCCGGCAGCTCGACCACGAAGCTTGCGCCGGGCACGCTCGCACCCGCGCGGCGGAAAAGTTTGATCGCCGCCTCAGCCGTGCCGCCCGTGGCGATGAGATCGTCCACCAGCAGCACCTTGTCGCCTTCCTTCACGGCATCGGCGTGGATTTCCACGATGTCCGTGCCGTATTCGAGTTCGTATTCCTCGCCGATCGTCTCCCAGGGGAGCTTGCCCTTCTTGCGCACGGGCACGAAACCGAGGCCGAGCTGATGCGCCACGGCGCCCCCCAGGATGAAACCGCGCGCCTCGATCCCCGCCACCACGTCGAAGGCAGCGCCCTTGTGAAGCTGGACCAGCGAATCCACCGCCGCGCGGAACCCCGTCTTGTCGCGCAGAAGCGTGGTGATGTCGCGGAACATGATCCCTTCCTTGGGATAGTCCGGGATAGTGCGAATGAACTGCGTGATATCCATAAAGTCTGTCCCCCTCGGACAACCGGAATAATGCGGATCAGCCGAGAACGCGGCCCGCCACGGCATCGAGCTTTTTCAGAAGCGCCGGATCGATCTTGTCCGGTGCGGTGATGATGGCGGCCTCGAGCGCCTCGTCGATGGGCGACGGCTCGCGCTCCGGTCCGAAGCTTCCGGCGAAGCTGCGCAGCATATCGCGCGACTTGTCGGCATTCCCCGAAAGCACCTGAATGACGACCGACACATCCACATCGTCGTGATGCGGATGCCAGCAATCGTAATCCGTCACCATGGCGACGGTGGCGTAAGGGATCTCGGCCTCCCGGGCGAGTTTCGCCTCCGGCATGTTGGTCATGCCGATGACCGAGCAGCCCCAGCTCCGGTAAAGTTCCGATTCGGCGAGCGTGGAAAATTGCGGGCCTTCCATGACGAGATAGGAACCGCCGCGCGACACCGGAATGTCGTTCGCCTTGCAGGCCGCCTCCAGATGATCGCCCAGACGCGGGCAGACCGGCTGCGCCATGGAGACATGCGCCACGCAGCCCTCGCCGAAAAAGCTCTTCTCGCGCTGGAAAGTCCGGTCGATGAACTGATCCACGATGACGAAGGTGCCGGGCGGCAGCTCTTCCTTGAGCGAGCCCACGGCAGACACCGACACGATGTCGGTAACGCCGGCGCGCTTCATCGCATCGATATTGGCGCGGTAATTGATGCTGGTCGGCGAATGCGGATGGCCACGTCCGTGACGCGGCAGGAAAACCATCTCCAGGCGGCGCCCGCCGGAAAGCGGCAGCTCGCCGAAATGCAGCTCGTCGGAAGGCTCGCCCCAAGGGCTTTCCACCCTCTCCCAGCGCTCGTTTTCGAGCCCCGGAAACTCATAGACGCCGCTGCCGCCGATGACGCCCAACACAGTTTTCGCCATGCCAATTCCCGCCTCTTTCATTCGCCACATGCCGCTGCGCGGAGGGTGTGACGACCGATGTTATTCGGTTTCCGATATAACAGACCAAGATCATGACGCCATAAAAAAGGGCCCCCGCAAGGGAGCCCTTTTCAATCTGTACGGGTCGGCCCGCGGCTCAGTGCACGTCGGACCAGACCTTGCGCGTCGCGAAGTAGAGAATACCCGCAAGCGCGATGAGATAGAGCATCACCTGGAAGCCCATCTCGTGGCGCTGTTCCAGCTTCGGCTCGGCAACCCACATCAGGAAGGCCGCAACGTCGCGCGATTCCTGGTCCAGCGTGGTCGGCGTGCCGTCCTCATATTCCACCTGATCGGCGAAAAGCGGCGGCGGCATGGCGATCGCCCCACCCGGGAAATACGGGTTGTAGTGCGTGCCGGGCGCCATCTCGCGGCCTTCCGGCGGATCCTGATAGCCGGTCAGCAGCGCATGGATGTAATCGGGACCGCCTTCGCGGGCCTTGGCCATGACGGAGAGGTCCGGCGGGGCCACACCGAGCGCGGCCGCGGCCTGCTCGGGGTTGTCGTAAGGCGACGGGAACGGGTCCTTGGGAAGGCGCGGACGCTCTTCCATGTCGCCGGAACCGTTCAGTTCCTCGATCGTGTACTCGGCCGCGATGACCTTTGCCTGCGCCTCGGTGAATTCAGGCCCGCCCTTGGCCGCGAGATTGCGGAACTTGAGCATATGAGCCGAATGGCAGGTGGAGCAGACTTCCTTGAACACCTTGAAGCCGCGGCGAAGCTGGCTTCGGTCATAGGTGCCGAAAGGACCGTTGAAGGACCAGTCGACCGCTTCGGGCTCATGGACTTCGGACGCAGCGCTGGCAGGCTGGATGCCGAAGGCAAAGCCGGTCGCAACGACGGCACCGGCCATGACGACGCCCATCGCGCGGCGGCCAAGAACGGACTGGATCATGGTTTTCATCATTTTTTCCATTCCCTCTCTTACGCCTCGGCCGTCGCGGCTTTTTTGCCGAGTACCGATTCCGAGATGCTGGCCGGCAAGGGCTGCGGACGCTCCACGAGCCCCAGAACCGGGAACAGCACCAGGAAGTGCAGGAAGTAGTAGATCGTCAGGATACGAGCCAGGTCCGTGACGTCGAACGCGAAGTCGATGCGCGAGCCGACGAACTCAAGCTTGTTGTCCACGACATGCTCTTCGACCTTGAAGTCGTCCTCGGGGCTGAGGCCCTGCTCCTTGGCCGCGGCCGTCACGGCGTCCATCGCCGCGCCACGCGTATCGTAGATGCCGACCTGCGTGTCGCTGCCGAACAGAACCTTGCTCGGAAGCTGCGCACCGCACCAGCCCAGGATGATGCAGACCACGACGTGGATCCAGAAGAACTGGCGATAGAGCGGACGGAAGCGGGCCGAACGCACCTTGGAGGTGTCGAGCCAGGGCAGCAGGAACAGCACGCCGATGGCAGCGAACATCAAAAGCACGCCACCCAGCTTGTCCGGCACGGCACGAAGGATCGCGTAGAACGGCAGCAGGTACCATTCGGGCACGATATGCGCCGGCGTCTGGAGCGGGTTGGCCTCGATATAGTTCGCGGCGTCGCCCAGCCCGTTCGGGTTGAAGAAGACGAAATAGGCGAAAAGGATCAGGAAGATCGCCATGCCGAACGCGTCCTTGACGGTCGCATAGGGGGTGAACTTCACCGTGTCCTTGGACGGATCCTTGACCTCGATGCCCGAGGGATTGTTCTGCCCCGTCACATGCAGCGCCCAGACATGAAGAATGGTGACGCCCGCGATCAGGAACGGGAACAGGTAATGCAGCGAGAAGAACCGGTTCAGCGTCGGATTGCCGACGGAGAAGCCGCCCCACAGCCATTCGCGGATCGGATCGCCGACCAGCGGGATCGCACCGAACAGGTTGGTGATCACCGTGGCGCCCCAGAAGCTCATCTGGCCCCAGGGAAGCACGTAACCGAAGAAGGCGGTCGCCATCATCAGCAGGTAGATCAGCACGCCGAGAATCCACAGCACTTCGCGCGGCGCCTTGTAGGAGCCGTAATAGAGACCGCGGAACATGTGGATATAGACCGCGATGAAGAACATCGAGGCGCCGTTGGCGTGGATATAGCGCAGCAGCCAGCCGTAATTCACGTCACGCATGATGTGTTCGACGCTGGCGAAAGCCAGGTCCACATTCGGCGTGTAGTGCATGGCAAGGATGATGCCGGTGATGATCTGGATGCCGAGACAAAGGCTCAGAATGGCACCGAAGGTCCACCAGTAATTCAGGTTCTTGGGCGTCGGATAATCGACGAAGCTGTCATTGACGAGGCGAAGAACAGGAAGCCGATCGTCAAGCCAGCGCGTAAAACCGTTGCCCGGCGTGTAGGTGCTTTCGCCACTCATATTGTGTGCCCCCCTTAGCCGATCTTGATTTTGGTGTCGGAAAGAAACTTGTAGGGCGGCACTTCGAGATTAAGCGGTGCCGGGCCTTTGCGAATACGGCCGGAGGTATCGTAGACCGAGCCATGGCAGGGACAGAACCAGCCATCATATTCGCCCGCATAGGAAAGCGGCACGCAACCCAGATGGGTACAGATGCCGATCACGACAAGCCACTGGCGCTCCAGCTTCCCTTCCGGGTCCTTCATGAGGCGCTCGTCGTCGGTCTGCGGGTCGCGCAGGCTCGAAACATCCACATTTTCGGCCGCCTTGATCTCCTCTTCCGTGCGATGACGGATGAAGACCGGCTTGCCGCGCCATTTGGCGGTGATCTGCTGTCCGACCGGTACGTTGCTGATGTCGACTTCGATCGAAGCGAGCGCCAGTACGGAGGCGTCCGGATTCATCTGGTCGATCAGCGGCCACACAGCGAAGGCTGCGCCGACGGCTGCGAACGATCCGGTGGCTACATACAGGAAATCGCGCCGTGTCGGCTCTTCCACGTGGGTATCTGCCACGGTTCAGTCTCCTCGTTGAAATAGGCCACTAGCCCCCAGCCATCCCGGCGGATGGCCCTTCCGACCGGAACCCGAAACCGGGGGTCCCGATCACGATAGAACTGGGTGGCGCGGCGCAAACCCCATGACATGGATTGCAGGCGCGACGAATCCGCGCGTGCCCCCCCATGCGGAAGGGTTTGTGGCATTCAATCGGCCCCTTGTCCAGTCCCGCCCGCCCTGTGGCAGGATGACGCAGGGCCCGGTTTTGTGCGGGTTTCGCGCCGGTCTTGCAAACCCCTCGCAAATGCGCCCTGCTCGGCGCCGCCGAATAGTATGACTTTGCACCTCTACGCCCCGAAACGGGCTCACACGGACCTTACGACACCTCATGCGTCTCGCCCTTTTCGAACCCGACATTCCGCAGAATACCGGCACCCTCATCCGCACCGCCGCCTGTCTCGGCATCGGTCTGGACGTGATCGAGCCCTGCGGTTTCGTCTGGTCGGACAAGGCACTGAAACGCTCCGGGCTGGATTACACCGCGCTTGCTTCCGTCACCCGCCATGCGGACTGGACGGCCTTTCAGGCAACCCGCCCCGCGGGAAGCCGCCTCGTCCTGCTGACGACCGGGGCCGATATGCCCTATACCGCCTTCAGATTCGCAGCCCGGGACATATTGCTTCTGGGCCGGGAGAGCGCGGGCGTGCCGGACGAGGTCCATGAGGCGGCGGATGCGCGCCTCCTGATCCCCATGGCGCCGGGGGCCCGCTCGCTCAACATGGCGCTCTCGGGCGCCATGGTGCTGGGCGAGGCGCTGAGACAGACAAACGGCTTTCCGCAGGCGGACGGCCCAAAGGAGGAACCGGAGAATGGCTGAAACGGACGCGGCGACGACAGAAGACCGAAAGGCAAAGGCCGCCGGCTGGTTTCGCGAGCTTCGCGACCTCATCTGCGCGGAATTCGAGAAGATCGAGACCGAACTGACCGGCACTTTCGCCGACCGTCCCGCCGGCCGCTTCGAGCGCACGCCCTGGATGCGCGGCGACGGCACCAAGGACGAAGGCGGCGGCGAGATGTCGGTCATGCATGGCCGGGTCTTCGAGAAGGTCGGCGTCCATATCTCGACCGTCCATGGCGAATTCTCCGAGGAATTCCGCAAGCAGATGCAGGGCGCGGAAGACGATCCGCGCTTCTGGGCCTCCGGCATCTCCCTCATCGCCCATATGCAGAACCCGCGCGTGCCCGCCGTGCATATGAACACGCGGCATGTCTACACGACCAAGAGCTGGTTCGGCGGCGGCGGCGACCTGACGCCGGTGCTGGACGTGCAGCGCCGCGACGACCATCCGGACACGGTGGATTTCCACGCCGCCTACAAGCGCGCCTGCGACAAGCACGATGAGAGCTACTATCCGCGCTTCAAGAAATGGTGCGACGAGTATTTCTTCCTGCCCCATCGCAACGAACCGCGCGGCACAGGCGGCATCTTCTACGACCACCACAATTCAGGCGACTGGGCGAAGGACTTCGCCTTCACGCAGGATGTGGGCCGGGCCTTCCTTGAAATCTATCCGGACCTCGTCCGCCGCCACATGAACGAGCCGTGGACGGAAGACGAACGCGAGGAACAGCTCATCCGCCGCGGGCGCTATGTGGAGTTCAACCTGCTCTATGACCGGGGCACGGTCTTCGGCCTCAAGACCGGCGGGAACGTGACCTCGATCCTGTCCTCCATGCCGCCCGAGGTGAAGTGGCCGTAAGACATCCTCTGCTGTCACACCGGCTTCATGCCGGGGTCCAGGGCTTCACACACCGAGGGTGACGCTCTGGATCCCGGGACAAGCCCGGGATGACAATTCTTTTCGTCATGCCCCGCTTCATGCGTGGCATCCACGTCTTTAGTGTGCCACAGGGAAGACGTGGATGGCCCGGACGAGCCGGGCCATGACGCTTCATATCATTGAATGAAAATCAAACCGCCTTCGAATGCTGTGCCCCGCCCTGACCGAGATAACGGTCGAAGACGGCACAGACGGCGCGCATGAGGGGGCGGCCTTCCTCGGTGATGACGAGGCGCGAACCGTCGCGCAGCACGATGCCATCGGCTTCCAGCGGTTCCAGCGCGGCGAGTTCGGGATCGAACGCATCCGGGTCGAGCCCGTGCAGCTCCGCAATCGCGGCAAGGTCGACATTCATGTCGCACATCAGCTTTTCGATGATCTCGCGGCGGAGTTTGTCGTCGCCGCTGACGGCGATGCCGCGCGCGATCGGCAGCTCCCCTGCCCTGACCGTCTGCTTGTAGCGCTCGATGGCGATCTCGTTCGCCACATAACCCTGCGGCAGCGAGCCGATGCCGCTCGCGCCCAGCGCGATGAGGACCGGCGCTTCGTCGGTCGTGTAGCCCTGAAAATTGCGATGCAGCGCCCCGGCCTTTGCCGCTTCCGCCATCGGATCGTCGGGATGGGCGAAATGATCGAGCCCGACGCGGACATATCCCGCCTCCAGCAGCGCATCGGCGGTGGCTTCATATTGCGCCCAGCGCTCGGCCATATCCGGCAGCGCCTCTTCGGGGATGAGCTTTTGATGCGGCTTCATCCACGGCACATGCGCATAGCCGAACAGCGCAATGCGCGCAGGGTTGAGCCCGGCGGCAAGCCGCGCCATCTCGGTCACGCTTTCCACCGTCTGATAGGGAAGCCCGTAAACGAGATCCATATTGATCGCGGAAATACCGGCGTCGCGCAGCCAGCCGATCACCCGCGCGGTGACATCATATGGCTGAATGCGGTTGATCGCCTTCTGGACGCGCTCGTCGAAATCCTGCACGCCGATAGAGGCGCGCGTCACGCCCGCCTTCGCCATGGCGCGAACGTAATCCTCGGTCGCCGTGCGCGGGTCCATCTCGACCGCGATATCGGCGTCCAGCGTGACGTTGTAGAACTCGCGAAGCTGCGCCAGCGTCTGCGCGAAATCGTCGGCCTTCAGAAGCGTCGGGCTGCCGCCGCCGAAATGTACGTGATCGACCTTCATCCGCGCCGGGAGCTTGCCCGCGATGAGCTTCGCTTCGGCCTGCACCGCATCCAGATAATCCGCCACCGGCGCATATTTATGCGTCGCCTTGGTGTGGCAGCCGCAGAACCAGCACATCTCCGCGCAATAGGCGATATGGAGATAGAGCGACAGCGGCGCAGTCGGCTCCAGCTCCGAAAGCCAGCGCGCATAAGTGCCCCCGTCCACCGACGGGCCGAAATGCGGCGCGGTCGGATAGGAGGTGTAGCGCGGAACCCGGAGGTCGTATTTTTCAATCAGGTCGAATCTCATAAGCGCGACGCTAGACCGCGCGCGCCGCTCCGCCTATTCGCCCAAATGTCGCAGGGACATTTGGCGCAGGTGCCTGATTCAACGGGAGAAAATCAGTAAATCGTCGCCTGCACCACGGCTTTCAGCCGCTCGATGATGGAAAACTCGTCATCGGTGAAGTCGCTGTCGACCCACCATTCCTCGACCTCGCGATAGACGCGGCCCATTTCCGGCCCTTCCGGCACGCCGGCGGCCTTCATCATCGCGCCGTCGAGCGGCAGTTGCGGCTTCTCCCAGCTATCGGCCATAGCCAGCATCGCCCGCCACTGGAACGCATTGTGGTCGGGCCGCTCGCCCGCCCAGCCCAGCATGACGCGATCCTTGAAGAGCTCCAGCCCCATATTGTAGAGCGCGCGGCGCACCTCGCGCATGGAGAGGTAGCAGACGATCTTGGTCTTATCGGTGAGCATGGCCGTCAGGCGCTCGCGATCCCTGTTGGAGAATTTCAGCCGGTCGGCCAACGCGTCCACGCCCGCCTTGTCGAGATCGAGCATCGCGCCCAGACGCAGCACCGGCGAGGGGTCGGCGGTGAAAAGCTGGTCGCGCTCGATCCGCACAAGATTTTCGAACCGGTCGAGCTTCGAGGCTTCGGGCAGCACTTCCGTCAGCACGCCCGAGGCCGCCATCTGGCGGCAAGCGGCGGGCGCCTCGTCGGCGGTCAGTGTCTTGAAAAGCTCGACGCGGATACGCTCGCCGGAAAGCTGCTTCATGCCTTCCTTTTCGTCGGCGCAGGCCTTGAGCGAAGCTGCGTCCGGCTCGCCCTTGCCGTACCAGGCATGAAATCGGAAGAAACGCAGGATGCGCAGATAATCCTCGCGGATGCGCTCGCGCGGATCGCCGATGAAGCGCACCAGCCGGGCTTCCAGGTCGTCCTGCCCGCCCAGCGGATCGTGCAGCGTGCCGTCCTTGTCGGCATAAAGCGCGTTCATGGTGAAGTCGCGGCGCTTGGCGTCCTCCACCCAATCCTCGGTGAACTCCACATCGGCATGGCGGCCATGCGTCGCCACATCGACGCGCAACGTGGTGATTTCGAAATGACGCCCCTCGGCCACCGCCGTCACCGTTCCATGCTCGATGCCGGTGGGAATGACCTTGATGCCCTTCGCCTCCAGCAGCGCCTGCGCGCGGTCGGGCGTCTCGGTGGTGGCGATATCCACATCGGTCACCGGCTCGCCCAGCAGCGAATTGCGCACACAGCCGCCCACGAAACGCGCCGTACCGCCCTCGGCTTCCAGCGCCTCCATCACGGCGCGGGTTTCGGCCGCTTTCAGCCAGATCTGGTTGGCGAGCTTCTTATCGGCACTCATCGGGGGCGACCTCCATACGCATTAATCGTTCTCGTCACGTGTTTTCGGCCAGACTGCCATTCCGCGCGGCGCGGGGCCAGAACACAAATGACGCGGGCGTCATTTTCTTCAAGGCCGGGTCATATGGCCCTCAGGCGCTCGCCTGCTGATGCTCGAAAAGCCTGAGATACATGTTGCGAAGCATGCCCGCCGTCGCGCCCCAGATATATTGGCCGCCATAGGGCATGGCGTAATAGTGTCGCCGCTTGCCCTTCCACACGGCACTGTGGCGCTCGTGATTCTCCGGGTTCATCAGGAAGGAAAGCGGCACCTCGAAAACATCCGCCACCTCGCCCGGGTTCACCGTCAGCTCGAAACCGGGCCGCACGAACCCCACCACCGGCAGAATGCGAAAGCCCGTGCCGGTCTCGTAAAGATCGAGATAGCCCGCCACCTCCACGAA
>CAYSVF010000027.1:0-13947 GCA_964434415.1 uncultured Parvibaculum sp. | reverse complement strand
GGACGCATCGAGCTGGAAAGGGCGGTGAAGCAGCGTAATGCCGTCCTGTCCGCGCATTTCCAGCGCGGTGTCCAGCCGCTTCTTTCCGATGTAGCACCATGGGCAGACCACATCCGATACGACATCGAGTTGCATGGCTCGGCTCCCGAAGGTTCAAAATGACGTTGAAGGAATTAGAAAGGCGCGGGCGCGGCTTCGCAAGAGCCGGGGGCGCGGCTTGACGCCCATGACGGCGGCCCTATGCTCCGCCAAACTGGAAAATGACGTTAAATCAGCATGATAGGGAGTGTTGCATGGCTGACGCAGGGGAAATCTCACTGCCGTCCTACGATCTGACCGGCAAGGTGGCGCTCGTCACCGGAGCGACCAGCGGGCTGGGAAAGCGCTTCGCCCTGATTCTTGCCAAGGCAGGGGCCAAGGTCGCCATCACGGGCCGGCGTGTTGAGCGTCTTGCCGAGCTTCAGAAGGAAATCGAGACGCTTGGCGGCAAGGCGGCCTCGATTGCGCTCGACGTTACCGATACGGGCAGCATCGCGGCCTGCATGGAGCAAACCGAGGCGCAGCTCGGTCCCGTCGACATTCTCGTGAATAATGCGGGCATGAACGTGGAGGCGCTGCCGGCCGATGTGACACCCGATGGTTTCGACACCATGTTCGATACCAATGTTCGAGGCGCCTTCTTCATGGCACAGGCCGCGGGCCGGAGCATGATCGCGCGCGGGCAGGGCGGGCGCATCATCAATATCGCCTCGATCGGTGCGCATACGGTTCTGCCGGGCCTTACCATCTACTGCATGACGAAAGCCGCGGTGGGGATGATGACGAAGTCGCTCGGCAAGGAGTGGGCGCGCCATAACATTAATGTGAACGCCATGTGCCCCGGTTTCATCGAGACGGAGCTGAACGCCGACTGGTTCGCCTCCGAGGGTGGTCAGAAGCAGATCCGCCGCTGGCCCCGCAAGCGTCTTGGTCTGGAAGAGGATCTGGACGGCACGCTATTGCTGCTGGCCTCGGATCATTCGCGTTTCATTACAGGATCGCTGTTTACGGTCGATGACGGCCAATCCCTCTAAATAGTTGTAATTACGGAGTAATCCGGAAAAAACCCGTTAAGACTTGATTTAGGTTAACGCAGTAATCTGCCTAAATTGGTGGCAATTCACCGATTGGGATGGCTGCTCGTTATGGAAAAGCTGCTTTTTGGGTTTGTGCTTGGCTTTCTGGCCTGCACCTGGACTTACGAACTGGACGCCGGACAAGCGTTTCTCGGCTTCGGGCGCAAGTTCGTGACCGCATGCGACCAGTTTCTCGATCAGCAAAACGAGTCGAATGTCCAAATCCCCCTGCCGCTTTCGGCGGAAGGGTACTGAAAGCGCAGGCTGGACATAGCCTGCGACTCTCCCTCACTCTTGCTACATGGTTGGGGAAATAGCGCTTACAAGCTGGATCGTGCTTCTGCTGCCGCTCGCAGCGGTCGCGCTGTCGCTCGCTCATCTGCATGACAGGTGGCGCTCCGACAGGGGCGGGGACAAGCAATGACGGACAGCGCTGTCGGAACGCCCGCCATCATCGCGTTGGTGCTCTATCTTCTTGCGATGCTGGGTGTCGGCATGGCCGCTTATCGGCTGACCAAGAACCTTTCCGACTACATTCTCGGCGGACGAAGCCTCGGTGCCGCGGTGACCGCGTTATCGGCAGGCGCGTCGGATATGAGCGGCTGGCTGATGCTGGGGCTGCCCGGCGCGCTTTACGCCTCGGGGCTCAATCAGGTCTGGATTGCCCTCGGGCTCTCTTTCGGCGCGCTCGCCAATTGGCGGTTCGTGGCGCGGCGCCTCAGGCGATATACGGAACAGGCCGGCGACGCGCTGACCATTCCTGACTATTTCGAAAACCGCTTCGGCGATGAAAGCCGGGTGCTCAGGGTGGCATCGGCGGTCGTGATCCTGACCTTCTTTACGATTTACACCTCAGCCGGTCTTGTGAGCGGCGCGATCCTGTTTCAGGAGACGTTCGGGCTGGGGTATTTTCCGGCGCTGCTGATCGGCTCCGTCGCCATCGTGTCCTACACCTTTATCGGCGGATTTATCGGCGTCTGCTGGACCGACAGCATTCAGGGCGTGATGATGTTCTTCGCGCTGCTGATCGTGCCCGCCGTCGCCATTTCCTCTCTGGGCGGGTGGGACGCGACCCTCACCGCCGTCGCAACCGTTCAGTCTCCCGCCTTCCTCGATGTCTTTCATCAAACGAGTTTTATCGGCGCCGTCTCCATGATGGCATGGGGGCTCGGCTATTTCGGACAGCCGCATATTCTTGCAAGGTTCATGGCGATCCGCGATGCCGACGAAATGCCAGTAGCGCAGGCCGTCGGCATGACATGGATGGTGTTGGGGCTTTATGGCGCCATCGCGACGGGCTTCACCGGCATTGCCTATTTTGCGAATGCGCCGCTCGACAATCCCGAAAGCGTGATCCTGAGCTTTGCGAAGTCCTTGTTCAATCCCTGGATTACGGGGTTCCTGCTCGCAGCCGTTCTGGCCGCGATCATGTCCACCGTCTCGTCGCAGCTTCTCGTTTCGGCCAGTGTGCTGGCGGAAGATTTCTATAAGCGGCTTTACAGGAAACAGGCGGGCCCTGAGGAACTCGTCCTCATCGGGCGATTATCCGTTCTCCTCATATCCGTCATCGCCGTCATTCTGGCATCGGACAGGGAAAGCAGCGTGCTCTCGCTCGTCGCATATGCATGGGCGGGGTTCGGCGCGGCTTTCGGGCCGGTGATCCTGCTATCGCTGTTCTGGAAACGCATGACCCGCAACGGCGCTCTGGCAGGCATGGTCGTCGGCGCTGTGACGGTGCTGGTGTGGAAACATCTTTCCGGCGGCATTTTCGAGATTTATGAAATCCTTCCGGGTTTCATTTTCGCAATGGTTGCCATCGTCACGATAAGTTTGATGGAGCGGCAACCTTCCGAGGCGATTGCCAATATCTTCGACGCCGTGGCCGGGGACTAACGGCTGAATTGCGCAATTACGCCCGGCAACTCAGTCGGGCTGATGAAGCGCGCGGCGCATGACCTTGCCGTTCGCCGTACGGGGCAGCTTTTCCACGAACACAATCTCGCGCGGGCATTTGTAGGCGGCGAGATTTTCCTTCGCATGAGCTTCGATGGAAGCCTTGTCGGGAGCGATCCCTTCGCGCGGCACGATATACGCCGCGATGACCTTCACGTCGTCGCGGACGAAGAGTTCCGTCACCGCCACTTCGGCAATATCGGGATGTTCGGCCAGCGCCGCCTCCACCTCCTGCGGCGACACGCGATAGCCCATGGCGTTCATCACGTCGTCGGCCCGGCCGTGATACCACATGTAACCGTCTTCATCGAAAGCGGCGAGATCGCCGCCGATGAACCATTCTCCTCGATAGACGGTTTCTTCGTCTTCCGGCCGTCGCCAGTAGCCGAGCATCAGCCCCGGATCGCTCCGGTGAACGGCAAGAAGGCCGGTCTCTCCAGGCGGCAAGGGTTCGCTGCCGCCGTCGACGGGCAGGGCCGCGACACATCGGCCCGGCTGCGGCTTTCCGGGAGAGCCCGGTCGGATGTCCATGCCGGGTCCTGTGGAGACATAGGTCGAGCACTCGCTCATCCCCAGCGCCTCGTAGAGGTTCTTGCCCGTGACCTCCTGCCAGTGGGCAAACAGCGCCGGCGAGAGCGCCTCACCGGCCGTGAGGCCGTGACGGAGCGTGGAAATATCGTGGTCGGCGAGATCGCAATATTTCAGGATCTGGCGATAGAGCGTCGGCACGGCGGCGAACAGCGTGGCGCCGACGGCTTCCATCAGCCGCGGCCAGACCTGAACGTCCCTTGGGCCATTATATAGCACCGTGGTCGCGCCATTGGCCCATGGGTCGGTCAGGCCCACCCCCAGCGTATAGGTCCAGTTGAAGGCACCGGCGTGAAGCATCACGTCGTCGGGGCCGATGCCATACCAGCCCTGATACATGGGCCTCCGTCCCCAGGCGCTGCGATGCGCATGGAGAACGCCCTTAGGCTGTCCGCTGGTGCCCGAGGTGTAGACGAGGAATGCCGGATCATTCGCCGCCGTATCGACATAGTCGGGCAGGGGGGCGTGTTCTCTCAGCGCATGGATCGCCGTTTCGTCGAAAATCAGCGCCTGGCCCGCCTCGACAATCATGTCATTGGCGACGGCCACGGCTTTGGCACCGGAATCGGAAAGCAGAAACTCGGCCTCATGCGCGGTCAGCTGGGAGGAGGAGGGCAAGGGCACCAGACCGGCGGCCAGCGCCCCGAAAAAGAGCAGCGCATATTCACTGGTATTCGGCATACGGATCATGATGCGATCGCCGGCCTCGAAGCCTTCGGCCAGGAGACCGGCGGCGATCCGGCGGACGGCCTCGTCCAGCGCGCCATAGGTCCAGCACTCCGCCTCGCTTATTGGCCGGTCGATGTCGGAAACGACGATCAGCGCCGTCTTGTCCGGCGCGGCGGCGGCCTGCCGTTCGAGACAGTAGCGGGCCATATTGAAGCGGGAGGGCGGCAGCTCGCCTGAGAAACCGCGCGAGATGGACGGAGAGGGCATTGTCATGCTCGTTATCTACATGCAGAACGGCCCCGCAGGCAATGGCCGCTCTGCCACCGCCTCAAGCCGACGCTGCGTCATATCGGACCGGGAACCGCCGCCGTTTACGCTCCTTCGAGCAAGGGCTAAAAGAGGCGTCAAAGACGATGACAACGATTTTTTCAAGGGAGTGAGCAATATGGGAAGCGGGCCTCTTTCCGGCGTCAAGATCATCGAGTTCGCAGGCATCGGGCCGGGACCGTTCTGCGCCATGCTGCTGAACGATATGGGTGCCGATGTCATCCGCATCGACCGAAAGGGCGGGCGCGGCGGATCGAAGTTCGATATCGCGAGCCGAGGCCGCCGGTCGGTCGCGCTGGACCTGAAAAAGCCCGAGGCGGTGGAAGCCTGCCTCAAGCTCATCGAGAGCGCGGATATTCTGCAGGAAGGTTTTCGTCCGGGCGTGATGGAGCGTCTCGGTCTCGGCCCTGATGTCTGCCTGAAGCGCAATCCGAAGCTCGTCTATGGCCGCATGACCGGCTGGGGCCAGACCGGGCCGCTCGCCAAGGCCGCCGGCCACGACATCAACTACATCTCGCTGACCGGCGCGCTGCATGCGATCGGCCGTCCGGGCGAGAAGCCGGTTCCGCCGCTCAATCTGGTCGGCGATTTCGGCGGCGGCGCGCTCTATCTCGCCATGGGCATGCTTGCGGCGCTTCATGAGGCGCAGCGCTCCGGCAAGGGGCAGGTCGTCGATGCCGCGATGACGGATGGCGCCAGTTCGCTGATGGCGATGTTCTACGGCTTCACGGCGTCGGGCATGTGGAAGGAGCCGCACGGCACCAACATGCTGGATGGCGGCGCGCATTTCTACGACACCTATGAAACCAAGGATGGCAAATGGGTGTCGCTGGGGTCCATCGAGCCGCAATTCTACGCGATCCTGCGCGAGAAGGCGGGGCTGTCCGACGAGCTGTGGGATGCGCAGATGGATCAGTCGAAATGGCCGGAAATGAAGGAGAAGATTTCCGAGGTCATGAAGACCAAGACGCGGGACGAATGGTGCGAGATCATGGAAGGCACGGATATCTGTTTCGCGCCCGTTCTTTCCATCACCGAAGCCAAGGACCATCCGCACAACAAGGCTCGTGAGACCATCGTCGAAATCGACGGTGTGGCGCAGCCCAATGTCGCGCCGCGTTTCTCCCGTACCGAATCCAAGATCCAGGGGCCGGTGCCGGAAGTTGGCGCGCATACGCAGGAAGCGCTCGCCGATTGGGGCTTTTCCGGCAGCGACATCGAAGCGCTTCAGAAGGCGGAAGCTATCTGAGCGTCACGCAATCGAGCTAGAACTCTCGCCGGCGGATCGAATGAAATCCGCCGGCGAATTCGTTATGAGGCATAGCCATGACCGTCTTACCGGGAACAACCGGCCGCCGCCGGATTTATCTGATGCGCCACGGCCATGTGGATTACTTCGGCAAGGAAATCGCCGCGGCAGGCGGAGACACGAAAGTCGTGCCTCTGACGCCGCTCGGGCAGGAACAGGCCGATGCCGCCGGGCAGGCGCTTTCCCATATCCGGTTCGACCGGGCGGCATGTTCCGGCGTACCGCGGACGCAGCAGACCGCGGAGCGCGCGCTGGCCCCGCAGCCCACCGATATGAAACCGGCGCTCGAGATCATTCCCGGCCTTGTCGAAATCCATGGCGGCAAGCCCGGCAGCATTCGCAGCCGCGCGGAGCTTGCTGCGAAGATGACCTATTATTTCGAAGCCGCCGCCGAAGACGGCGCCACCATGATGGAAGGCGGCGAGGTTTTCCGCGGCGCCCTTGACCGGGCCATAGACGAGATCGAACGACTGCTCGCCGAACCCGGCTGGCACACCATGCTGATTGCTGCGCATGAGGGCATCAACCGGCTAATCCTTGGATGGGCGGCGACCGGATGCTCGCGGGCGAGCGCCCTGACGGCGGTCCGTGCTTTCGAGCAGGACCCGGCCTGCATCAATGTGATCGATTTCGACATGGTGCCGCTGGAAGACGGAACGCCCGGCAGCGCCATCGAGCGTGCGATCATCAAGTCGGTCAATGTCACGCCGTATAACTATTTCAAGCACGGCATGAACATGACGAGCCTGGAATCGATCTTCGCCGAGAATCCTTCCTGAAATTTCAGAAAGTCATGCTGAGGCTCGTATTGACGACATCCGCCGCGCCCTCGATCTTGCCGTTCAGATTGCCGCGAAGCTGATTGCCCTCGTCATTCGCATTCTGATCGAGCGTCGTTTCGGGCGAAAAGATGTGCGAATAGGCACCGTCGAAGGTAATGGAGTCGGTGATGTCATAACCGGCACCGACAGAAACCCAGTATCGGTCGGCATCGGGAATCCGGACATCCCTGTATTCACCTCCGGGGATCACCCCTTCGTCATATGCAACGCCTGCGCGTAACCTCAGTTTGTCCGAGAGGCGAAAGGTTGCACCAAGCGAAACGAAGACGCTGTCTTTCCAGTTATTGACCGTTACATCGTCCGGCTGATCGGCATTGTCAAATTTCACGACCAGTCGGTCGAACTTGCTCCATTGCATCCAAGCAAGTTCAGCGGCAAGCATCCACCTGTCGTTCAGGTCGTGTCGAATGCCGAGGGATACCATCTGCGGCAAAGTAATGTGCGTGGACCCGCCCGTGTCTTGCAGAGCGCCAGAGAGTCCCGAGGCCAACTGGCCGGCAGGGCTGACGGTGAAATGGGCCGCGCCGTCGAGGTCGACATCGAGTTTCGACCGGTATCCGATCCCGATCCGCCAATCCGGCGATGGCTCCAGCAATACGCCCAGCGTATAGCCATAGGACCATGCGTTTCCCTTGACCTCTGCATAGGAGTCGTTGGCCCCGTCGCCGGGCGTGATGCCGGGAAGGGGAAGCAATTGTGAAGATATGGCGCTACCGATGTCGACGGCGCTGGTAAGTCTGGCCGTCAAATATTGCACCTGAAAACCGGCGCCCACCGAAAGCCAGTCGGCCGGCTTCCATGCGAGCATCGGCGTGAAATTGTAGCTTCGCAGAGATGAAGTGATGCCGTGATAACGGCCGATCCATGTTTCGTCCTGACTTGTCACCAGGCCCCAGGGTGCGTTGAAACTAAACCCCGCATATGTGTTGTCCGTCAGTTGCCACGATCCGTAGGCCGCTGGCACGACGGCGGTCTGAAGCAAATTGCCTCCCGGCGTTCCGGTGATCGGGTAGCCGTTATAGGTGCTGGCACGGGCCTGCTTCATGTGCGCTCTGGCTGCGATGAGCGCCGCTTCGCCGGTCAGGTGAATGCCGTCATTCAGCGTCAAAGTCGCCGGGTTGAAGAAAATACCGCTAATGGGCCCATCGTCACAACCGGCGCTCACGCCGGCATCGGCCATGCCCTGAGCGCAGGCCGACTGATCGCGCAGGAAAAAACCCGCAGCGTTGGCACTGCTTGCCGTCACGATGGAAAAGATAGTTGCGCCCGAGACAAGAAATGGCAGAGCGATGCAAATAGTTCTCTTCATGCGGAACCTCCCTGAAAAGCTGGCAGGTCCGCCGTCCTCGTCCCCCGATTACACCCCGTCGATGACGACGGATAGATAAATACTAATCGTGCTGGGCGCCGGAGTCACGGAATTGGCATGGTGGGGCCATGCATGAAAATACTATCGATTGCTGGGACACGCATCTTCGCATCTATGCGACGCGGGTGCCGACCGGTGCGGAGCTAGTCGGAATTTTGCGGCGCGATCCACCATGTTCCCGGGCGGAACCCGTAGAGCGACGTGGTGTCCGGTGCACGGACCTTGTTCCAGAAGGCGAGCCATTGCCGGTCGCGGTGGAAGAGCGGGATCAAACAGGCCTGCGACATGATCACGCGATCCAGCGCCCTCGATGCCGTGACGAATTCGGTTTCCGTCTTCGCCTCCAGCATGGCGTGAATCATGGCGTCCGCCGCGGGGCTTTTCATCCCCATATAGTTGCGCGTGCCCGGCTGGTCGGCGGCCTTCGACCCCCAATAGAAAAGCTGCTCGTTGCCGGGAGAGAGCGAGGCAAACCAGTCATTGAAGATCATGTCGAAGTCATATTCATCGCGTCTTTGCTGATACTGGCTGGAATCGACATATCTGACCGAGGCCGATATCCCGACCTGCCGCACCATATTGCGGTAGACCAGTGCCAGGCGTTCGTCCTCCGGTGTCGCCACGAGTAGTTCGAAGGCAAGCGGGGCTCCCGTTTTTTCCTCGACCATCCGGCCGTTGCGGACCTCATATCCCGCCGCGCGCAAGAGCTCCACGGCACGTATCCTGCCGTCGCGATTCAATCCCTTGGGGTCGCCCTCCGGCGCTCGCCAGCCATGTTTCATGATTTCCGGGGTCACGGCATAGGGGTAGGGGGCCAACAGCTCTTTCTCCCCCTGAGAGGCGGCCCTGCCATGCGAACTCAGGATGGAGTTGTCGAAGTAGCTCTGTGTACGAATATAAACGCCGTGATAGAGGTTCCTGTCGATCCATGGAAAATTGAAAAGTTCGATCAGCGCCTCGCGGACACGCCTGTCGGCAAATATTTTCCTGCGCATATTGAAGACGAGTGCGCGCATGCCCGACGGCATACCCGTCTGAAAGGTCTGCTGTCGAATCTTGCCTTCCTGAAATGCCGGAAAACCATAACCCGTGGTCCAGCGTCCGGGATCATCTTCTACCCGAACGTCATAAAGGCCGGATTTGAAGGCCTCGAAAGACGCATTGGCATCGCGGTAATATTCATAGTTCAGCAGGTCGATATTGTTCTGGCCTCGATTGACCGGGAGGTGTCGCCCCCAGTAATCCGGGTTACGGGCGTAAACAATCCGGCGGCCCGGCTCCACCGACAGGATCACGTAGGGTCCGCTGCCGACAGGCGTCTCCAGACTCGATTTCTTGAAGTCGCGTTGCGCGTAAACATGCTTCGGCAGGATCGGCATTAATCCCATGATGAGGGGAATTTCCCGATCCCCCGATCCGTCGAACACAAAGCGTATGGTCAGACGATCGGGTTCTTCGATCTTTATTACCTTCTTGTAATACGTACCGTAGTTCGGGCGGCCCTTGTCGCGCAGTATCTTCAGCGAAAAGGCTACATCGTCCGCGGTGACGGGTGTGCCGTCTGAAAATTTCGCATCCGGATCGATATGAAAGGTGATCGAACTTCGGTCGGAGGGCCATTCGACCGACCGAGCGAGGAGGCCGTAAAGTGTGAACGGTTCGTCATATCCGCGCGCCATAAGACTTTCGAACACATGTTCGCGCAACCCGATGGCCGCCGTGCCGTTAACGATAAACGGATTGAGGCTGTCGAATGTGCCCGTGGCACCGAACCTGATTGTGCCGCCTTTCGGTGCATCGGGATTGACGTAGTTGAAATAGGGGAAGCCATCCGGATAGGCTGGCGCTCCATGCATCGAGATGGCATGTAATCTTTCGCCGGCGCAAACCGGCGCACTCAAGACAGCCAGCAGGCCCGCCAGCGCGCAGATCATCGCCAACAGGGGGCGGACATGATTTGGCCGAAATTTGCGGTGAAACCTTCTCAGACGCATCAGATATCTGCCAGCCATCCGGCCAAGCCGGAAAAGGAGTTTTCCATGAAGTTTCGCCGGTCGCTCAGCCTCGTCATTGCCGGCCTTCTTGCAGCACCACTTTTTGCGGCGCCCGCACTCGCCCAGGATAAGCAGGAGCAGCCCAAGCCGGAAATCAAGAATTTCGGATCCTGGAGCACGCGTTGCGATGCCGGGAAGCGTACCGCCGAAACCTGTCATGCCTTTGTCGATATTCGAATCGGCGAAGACAAGAAGCAGCGTATTCTCTACATGGGCGTTGGATACAATCCGGGTGAAAAAGGACAGCTCTTCATGTTTTCGATGAGCCCGCTTGGGTCCGTCATTCCCGCCGGCGTCAAATATGAACTGGACGGCAAGGAGATGGCCAAGTCCGGTTATGCCTATTGCCTGCCCACGGGGTGCCAGGCCGAACACAAGCTCAGCGCGGAAAATGTGAGAGCCCTCAAGGCCGGCAAGGAACTGAAGGTCAGCTTCGTCGTTCTCGGCAAGGGGCCCGTCACCGTGCCCGTCAAACTCGACGGCTTCACCGCTGCGACGAACGATCTTCCCAAGCCGAAATAAGGTCCGTCAGTCTTCCCTCGTAGGCGCGAAGATGCTTCGGAGCCAACGCCAATAGGTGTTGCCCCGAAGCAGGTAGCGCTGCAACTGGTCGATGTCGCGGACGAGCTTTTCGGGATCCTCAAACAGATCGGCACGGCGCCGACGGGGATGTTCCGGGTCCAGTTCGCGGACGACGCGCGCAGGGTTGCCCGCGGCGATGGTGTTTGCGGGAACGTCGCGGGTTACGACGGATCCGGCACCGATGATGCTGTTGTCGCCTATCGTAACGCCCTTGCCGATAATGGCGCGGACGCCGAGCCAGGCATTGTCGCCAATGCGGATAGGCGCGTATTTGTCGTGTTCGGCAGTGCGGTCATAAGTGTCGTGCCAATCGGAATCCGAGATATAGACCCCGGACGCCATCATCGTGTTACTACCGATCGTGATGTCGATGGACGAAATGATCTGGGTGCCTGGACTGATCAGAACATTGTCCCCGATGGACACCCGGCCGTTCCGGTCTTGCGACTGCCATGTCGCGATGCGGACGAGATTTCCGCGCGAGGCGTGGAGGTGAAAATTGGCGCCCGCCGTGATGCCCTTTCCCCAGAGTTCGACATCCCAGGGATTGGTGACATCGAGGCCGGGGCCGACGGCGTCGAAGCCGGGAACCAGAAAATGTTTCGTCCAGGCTTTCTGAAAGCCGTCTCGCAGGCGACGGATGGGATAGGGCCTGTTGTCCTGGCGCAATAGGAGGTCCTTGTCAGAAGCAGGGGCGCCGGCTTATGCGGCGCGCTTCGTACCTAATGGGAGTTGTCTTCACGCAGCTTGTACACACCGTCTTCCAGCGTTCCGAAAAACTCGGCGACCTGCGGATGCCGAACCGGTTCGCCGGAGTCGTCGGGAAGCAGGTTCTGTTCGGATACATAGGCTACATACTCCGTCTCGCCGTTTTCGGCGAGCAGGTGATAGAAGGGCTGGTCCTTGCGCGGCCGCACTTCTTCGGGAATGGACTGCCACCATTCCTCGGTATTGTTGAAGGTTGGATCGACGTCGAAGATCACGCCACGGAACGGGTAGAAGCGGTGCCGCACTACCTGTCCGATCCGGAATTTCGCCTGACGGTTGATCTCCATTCCTGCCCAACTCTCCTTACTCGGGGCCGCCTGTTTGGGCCGCGAAACCTATCAGCTTGGCCGGAAAGCGCAAATGGTGCGGCTTTCCTCAACGTCAGCTTCGTTCCATGGCGTTATGCAGCGCCCGCGTCCCGATCAGGCGAATGCCCTGGGCCTCGGCATGGTCGCGGATCGCGCCCGACACCAGCATCTCATAGTCCATGACGCGAGACCGCCAATCGGGGCAAATCGACCGTATTTCAGGCGTATCATGCGCTGGGTGAAACACCACATAGCCGATATGCCCCGGCTTGATGGCGTCGATCATGGCTTTCGTCTTGGGAAGCCGGTCTTCCTCGTCGGCAAGCGAGAGCTGATGGATCCGGTCCAGCACCGGCGTTCCAGCCTTTTCGAGACGCTCTGTTTCCGCAGTCAGCACGTCGGCCGTTTCCTGCGTATACCCGGCGCGAGCCCATTGTTGCGGCGTAAGACGAAGGGCAAAGGGCGCAAGCCCGAAGCGCTGCGCAACCTCCGTAAAGGCCGGGTAGAGATTCCGGTCCATGACAGAGCCCATATGGGTATCGAAATGCGTGGCTTTGATCCCGGCTTCCAGCGCCAGCTCAACCTGTCGAGACAGTTCGACCTTTGCCGCATCCGGGTCGGCGCTTTGCATGATTTCGGGAGAGGTTCGCGGGAAGGCGCCTTCATCGTCCATCAGGCCGCTCGCCGCCTCGCGCGTGGAGACGGGGCCCCAGCGGTAACCCGGCCACTCGCTGGTCAAGGTCGCATGAACGCCCAGATCGGCATCGGGATGGGCGCGCGCCCACTCCGCGGTAGCGCGAAACCAGGGGCAGGGCACCATGACGGAACCGCAGGTTACAGCGTTTTTCGCCCAAAGCTCGTCAAAGGCGGCCAGCGACGCGCCACACATGCCGACATCGTCCACATGGAGAATCGCCGCGCGATCTTCAGGCTTGAAACCGAGTTTTTCGAGAGCTGGGTTATGCGTAATTGAGCTTCCGGATTGCGTAAGTTGAACAGCTTGTTGCCGCTATAGGTCTTGTTCTTGGCGGCGGGGTCCCCATTATGACGCCTATTCGAGAATTTGCCCTCTGGAGAAAAACACATGTCCCGCTCTGTAGAATCCCTGTTCCGGCCATTTACCTTCAACGGCCTGACGCTGCCCAACCGTATCGTGATGGCGCCGATGACCCGCTCGAAATCCCCGGGCGCGGTGCCCGGGCCGGAAGTCGCAGCCTATTACCGTCGGCGCGCGGAAAACGAGACCGCCCTCATCATCACCGAGGGGACGACGGTGAACACGCCCGTTTCCACCGGCGATCCGAATGTCCCACAGTTCTGGGGCGACGAGGCCTTGGCCGGCTGGAAGCGCGTCGTCGACGAGGTGCATGGGGCCGGCGGCAAGATCATGCCGCAGATCTGGCATGTCGGAATGATGCGCAATCCCTCCAAGGCCACCAATACGCATATGCCGAGCCACGGTCCCTCGGGCCTCACCAAGCCGGGCTCCAAACATGCCGAGCCGATGACGTCGCAGGAAATCAAAGACACGATCAAGGCCTTCGGTCAGGCCGCCTATGATGCGCGCGAGGTTGGCTTCGATGGTATCGAGCTGCATGGGGCGCATGGCTATCTCATCGACCAGTTCTTCTGGGAGGGCACCAATGAGCGCGAAGACGAGTATGGCGGCGACATGGTGGGCCGCACGCGCTTTGCCGTGGATATCATCGAGGAAGTCCGCCGGCAGGTGGGCGACGACTATCCGCTGATCCTGCGCTTCTCGCAGTGGAAGCAGCAGGACTATACGGTGAAGCTCGCGCACACGCCGGAGCTTCTGGGCGAGTTCCTGAAACCGCTCTCGGATGCAGGCGTCGACATGTTCCATTGCTCGCAGCGACGCTTCTGGGAGCCGGAGTTCGACGGCTCGGAGCTGAACCTTGCGGGCTGGACCAAGAAGCTCACCGGCAAGCCGACCATCACGGTTGGCAGCGTCAGCCTGTCGGGCGAATTCATCGGCTCCTTCATGGGCGAATCCTCGGAAGCAACGGGTATCGACGATCTGCTCGAGCGGCTCGACAGGGATG
>CAYSVF010000026.1:924-14010 GCA_964434415.1 uncultured Parvibaculum sp. | reverse complement strand
CGGACGCGCCCTTCGCGAGGCGAGTACAAAACAAATATGGGGGCCCAAAAACAAGTGGGGATAAGTTTATTCGCCGATCACCCGCTTCACCGCGCCCTGCCAGCGTTCGTAGCGGGCGTTGCGCTCCTCCTCCGCCATTTCCGGCGCGAAGGCCTTTTCGCAGCGCCAGTGCTCGGCCACATCCTTCGGCCCACCGTAGAAGCCCGCCTGGATACCGGCCAGATAGGCCGCGCCGAGCGCGGTCGTTTCCGTCACTTCCGGGCGTTCGACCGGGCGCCCAAGAATGTCGGTCATGTTCTGAACGAACCAGTCGTTCATCACCATGCCGCCATCGACGCGCAGCGCCTTGGGCGCGGTAAGGCCCGCCTCGCGCATGTCCTCGCCCATCGCATCCATCAGGTCGCGCGTCTGGAAGGAGACGCTTTCGAGCGCGGCACGCACGATTTCCGGCGCGCCGGTATCGCGCACCATGCCGAACAGCGCCGCCCGCGCCTCCGGCTCCCAATAGGGCGCGCCGAGGCCCGTAAAAGCGGGCACGAGGATCACATGGCTCATCGGGTTCGCGTCCCGCGCCATGGCCTCGCTCTCCTCGGAAGAAGAGATCAATCCCATTTCATCGCGCAGCCATTGCACGATGGCCCCCGCCATGAAGATCGACCCTTCCAGCGCATAAGTCGTCTTGCCGTCGATGCGATAGGCGACCGTGCTGAGCAGGCGATTCTGGCTCTGCACGCGCTTGCCCCCCGTATTCACCAGCGCGAAGCAGCCCGTGCCATAGGTCGACTTCATCAGCCCCGGCTCGAAACAGGCCTGACCCACCGTCGCCGCCTGCTGGTCGCCGGCCACGCCCGCAATCGGAATTTCCGCCCCGAAGAGCTCCATCGCCGTCACGCCGAAATCGTCGCAGCAATCCTTCACTTCCGGCAGCACGCTGCGCGGAATGTCGAACCAGCCGAGGATTTCGTCGTCCCAATCCTGTGTATCGATATTGAAGAGCATGGTGCGCGAGGCATTGGTCGCGTCGGTGACGTGGCGCTTGCCGCCGGTCAGCTTGTAGACAAGCCAGCTGTCGATCGTGCCGAAGCAAAGCTCGCCCGCCTCCGCGCGAGGGCGCGCGCCCGGAACATTGTCGAGAAGCCAGGCGAGCTTGGTGCCGGAGAAATAGGGATCGAGCAGCAGCCCGGTCTTCTCCTGAACGGCAGGCTCCTTGCCTTCCGCCTTGAGCCCGCTGCAGATACCGGCTGTGCGCCGGTCCTGCCAGACGATGGCATGGTGAAGCGGTTCCCCGCTCGCCCGGTCCCAGAGCACCGTCGTCTCGCGCTGATTGGTGATGCCGATGGCCGCGATATTCGCAGCCGTGGTCCCGCCCGTCAGCAATCCCCGGCAGACATTGAGCGTCGCCGTCCAGATTTCCTCGGCGTCATGCTCCACCCAGCCATCCTGCGGAAAATGCTGGGTAAGCTCGCGCTGCCGCACCCGCATGGGCGAGCCGGACCTGTCGAACAGGAGCGCCCTCGTACTCGTCGTCCCCTGATCGATGGCAAGGATATACCGGGCCTCTTCCGCCGCCATGCATGCCTCCCTTTTTCTTCTGTCTTCGGCGTCCTGCCGGAGCGATAGCTTGCAGCGGAAGGCCGACAAAGCAAGCCCCGCGCGAAATTGTGAATGCCCATATCCTGCCGAGGGGCGAAATCCGGCTGACCAATTGCTATATTCCGGTCATGGACATGGAAACCGGCCTCGACACAGCCCCCCAATCGGGCGACATGATCGACCCCTTCGGCCGCGCGGTCACCTATCTGCGCGTCTCGGTGACGGATCGCTGCGACTTTCGATGCACCTATTGCATGGCGGAACACATGACGTTCCTGCCGAAAAAGGAGCTGCTGACGCTGGAGGAGCTGGATCGCGTCTGTTCCGCCTTCATCCGCAAGGGCGTGAGGAAGCTGCGCCTGACGGGCGGCGAGCCGCTGGTTCGCCGCGATGTGATGACGCTGGTCAAAAGCCTTGGCCGCCATCTGGAAACCGGCGCGCTCGACGAACTGACGCTCACCAGCAATGGCAGCCAGCTCGCCCGCTTCGCCGACGACCTCTACGCGGCCGGCGTTCGCCGTGTGAACGTCTCGCTCGACACGCTGAAGGAAGATCTCTTCCAGCAGATCACCCGCTGGGGTCGCCTGCCTCAGGTGCTGGACGGCATCGAGGCCGCGAAACGTGCCGGGCTTCAGGTGAAGATCAACAGCGTGGCGCTCAAGGGCGTGAACGATACCGAAATCCCCTCCCTCATCGACTGGGCGCATGGCGAGGGCCATGACCTCACCCTCATCGAGACCATGCCGCTGGGCGAGATCGACGAAGACCGCACCGACCGTTACCTGCCGCTGAGCCGGGTGCGCGGAAGCCTGTCGGAGCGTTGGACGCTGACCGACCTGCCCGAACGCACGGGCGGTCCGGCGCGCTATGTGCGCGTGGAGGAAACCGGCGGCAAGCTCGGCTTCATCACGCCGCTCACTCATAATTTCTGTGAAAGCTGCAACCGCGTGCGCCTCACCTGCACCGGCACGCTTTATATGTGCCTCGGCCAGGAGGATGCCGCCGACCTGCGCGCGCCGCTCCGCGCCAGCGAGAGCGACGAATTGCTCGACCGCGCCATCGACGAAGCGATCGGGCGCAAACCCAAGGGCCATGACTTCATCATCGATCGCGAACACGAGCGGCCGGCCGTCTCGCGCCATATGTCGCTGACCGGCGGATAGGAAGGAGGGCTAGCCGCCCCTCGCCTGTTCCTTCGCCCAGCCGATATAATCCTCATTCCCGCCCTCGATCGGCAGCACCATCAGCGCAGGCACCTCATAGGGATGAAGTTTCCGGGTCTCTTCCATCACCCTGTCGGCAAGCTCGGCCCGCGTCTTGATGAAGGCGACCACCTCGCTTTCGCTCTCCACCTTACCCTCCCACTCGAAGATCGAGCGGATTTCGGGATAGATGTTCACGCAGGCCGCAAGCCTGCTTTCGACCAGTTGCCGGCCGATCCGGTCCGCCGTGCCCGTATCCGGCAGCGTGGTATAGATGAAAACCAGCCCCGATCCGGTTTCGGTCCTTTCGATCATGTGCTTATCTCCCTTCTCCGCCGAGGCTAATATGCCTGCTTCCCCTAAAGGAACCGCAAGCCGATGAAATTCGAGAAGATTGCCTTTGTGGCGACGGACATGCCCGAAGCCCAGGAAGCGCTGGAAAAGCTGCGGAACCGGTATGGCGACGCGGACCCCGACCATGCGGACGTCATCGTCGCCCTGGGCGGCGACGGCCTGATGCTTCAGACCCTGCATCAGAGCATCCATCGCGGCATCCCTATCTATGGCATGAACCGCGGCTCGGTCGGCTTCCTGATGAACGAATACAGGGACAATGATCTGATCGCGCGCCTCGAAGCCGCCGAAATCTCGTGCCTCCATCCCCTGCGGATGAAAACCAGGCGTGCCAATGGCGAGACGCATGAAGCGCTTGCGATCAACGAAGTCTCCCTGCTGCGCGAAACCCGCCAGGCCGCCAAGATCCGCATCACCATCGACGGCAAGGTGCGGATGCAGGAACTGATCTGCGACGGCGTGCTTGTGGCGACGCCCGCGGGCAGCACCGCCTATAATCTCTCCGTGCAGGGGCCGATCATCCCCATCGATGCGCAGCTCCTGGCACTGACGCCCATCAGCGCCTTCCGCCCGCGTCGCTGGCGCGGGGCGCTGCTCTCTCATCGCGCGGAGGTGAAGTTCGAAATCCTCGAACCGAAAAAGCGCCCCGTCTCCGCCGTCGCCGACCACACCGAGTTCCGTGAGGTCGCGGAAGTCGGTGTGAAGGAAGACCAGTCGGTGAACCTGCTGATGATGTTCGACAGCGATCACAGCCTGGACGAACGCATCCTCGGCGAGCAGTTCCTGTACTAGGCGCTTGTCCGCCTAGAGCAACGGCGCTTCCTCTCGCCGCTTGATGGCATCGGTTGCCAGCACGCCATAGGCAAGCCCCGCCGCCCAGACGGCGAGACCCGCATGGAAGACATCCATGGAGGTGGATGCCGACAGACCATAGAACCCCATGCTCGCCAATGCCGCGCCCGCATAGCCCGCCGCGCCGATGACCAGCCCGCCGCCCGCCGCCACGCTGCCGCGAATGGCGATCACAATGCCTGCCGCCAGCATCAGCACCAGCATGACGAGGCTTGCCATCTGCGCATAGATGTCGCCGACCGGCGCGGTTGCTTCCGCCACTGCCAGCGGCACGATGATCGCGGGCAACAGCCAGAGCACGCCGAGCGCCAGCCTGCCGGGCTGACCGCGTAGCAGAATGACGATGGCGGCGATGGTCCAGCTCGGCCCAAGGATCATCGCCATCAGCGAAATGGTTTCATTGGCCAGCACCACAAGATGCGTCGGATAGCCGCCATAACGGATGGCCCCGAAAAATGCCGCCGGCACCACGATCAACAAGGCGGCGCAGGCAAAGTCGAGGCCCGGCCTGTCCCTGAGCGTAAAAAGCCGCACCGCGCCGACAAGCGCCGACAGCATGAGAAGCAGTTCGAACAGCACATTCGTCATGGGACTTACTTCGCTTTCGGCTTGGCGACATTGGCGACCGCGTCCAGCGGTTCGTCCGTCACGCAATATCCCGCCTCGGCCGGAATGCGGAGAATGGATTCGCCTGCTTCGTTCTTCGTCACTTTCGGCTCCACCGTCACGATGGGCGCTTTGCGCGCCTCTTCGATGGCATGGGCGACATTGGCGCTTCGTCCCACTTTCTCGACATTCATGCGGGTCGGAAAAATGATCGTGCGCTTGCCTGCTTCCGCCTCTTCGAGCGCGGCCTGCGGACGTATCCAGACGCTGTCCACCGATTCCGAGCCGTCATGAACAGCCAGATGATCGGCAGGCGCTTCGGCCAGATAGAAATGCGTGTCGAAGCGCTTCGGCATCATGCTGGGTGTGATCCAGTGCGCAAAAGGCGTCAGCATGTCCGCGGCAACGCGCAGGTTCTCGCGCTCCAGGAATTCGGCAATGCCAAGCTCGCCCTTGTTGAGCGCATCGCGATAGGGCTCCAGCGCGGAAAGCCGCGCGGCATCCACCATACTGCCGGTCTGTGCATTGCGCGCCAGCAGCACGCCCGCTTCCTCGAACGCCTCGCGAATGGCCGCTACCCGAAGCGCCAGCAACGTATCGTCGATACCTTCGGCCCCGTCCACGCGGGAGCGCACATTCACCGCGCTATCCGCCTTGTCCACCTTGCCGCCGGGAAACACGAGCGCGCCCGAGGCAAAATCGATCTGGTGATGGCGCACCACCATGAAAACTTCGAGTCCCTCCGCGCCATCGCGCAGCAGCAGGATTGTGGATGAGGGAATGAGCGCATCACTCCCCGTCGCTTGCCGTTCAGCCATGTCTCACTCCCTCCAGCCGCCCGGTTAAAATCCGGACATTCTTATTAACGCTTTGGCGACGCTGATCCTGCTTGGATAGGACGGATTAAGCGAGCCGAAACCTCCTTGCGCCGAAACTGCCCCTTATGCGGGAACGGGTCTCGCGGGGTTTTGCGCCCAAACGCCTTCAGGAAACGCCGTCAGCAATCGGTTCAAGATGTACAGCAGTTCGTTTCGTCTGACCAACCGGGACATCGATCTCGCCTTCGAAGCCCGGCACCTCTTTCTGGTGTTTCAGCCGCGGATTTCGCTGGTTGACGGTACGATACTGGGCGCCGAAGCCTATGTGAGATGGACCCATCCGGAATATGGATTGCTGCCGCCCGGCCTCTTCCTCTCCTTCTTCGAACGGCGCGAACGTGCAGGCGAACTCACACGCTATGTCGCCGAGCGCGCGGCCGAAACGCTGGTCTTCTGGCAGGAGAAAGGTCAGGATTGGCCGATCTCCATCAACCTTTCCGCTTCCGACGTGAACGATGCGGGGCTGGCCGGCGCGCTGGACGCCATCGTGGCCGCCCATGACCTCGATCCATCCTGCCTCACCATCGAAATTCCCGAGGGCGCCATCGCCCGCTCGCCCGATACCGCCACCCGCACCATTCGCGAACTGAAACGCATGGGGTTCGGCACGGCACTCGACGGCGGCGGCGCGGTCATCGTCCCCGACGAGCTTTTGACGCCCGACTGTTTCAACGAAGTGAAAATAGGCGGCGCCTCCATCATCCAGTTCGCCAAGCGGGTGAAGAAATCCGGCATCGGGTTCGTCGGCAAGCGCGTGACGCTCGCCTCCGGCCGCGGCATGGATGCGACGGCCGTGGGCGTCGAAAACGAAACGACACTCGCCGCGCTGCGCGAGCTCGGTTTCACCGCCGCGCAGGGCACCTTTATCTGCCGCCCCATGAAACCGGAAGACCTTGTCGGCTGGCGCTACGCCGCCCCCGCCGCCTCGGAGGAAGAAGAAATTCTGCTGCTGGAGCCGGTGGGCGAAAGCGCCTTCCGGCAAACGGTTGAGGAGGAACCAGAAGAGGCGGAATCGCCCGTCGCTACACCCCCGCGGGAAGAAAGCCTCTTCGATCCGGCGACGATCGAACTTGCCGAATGCGACGAGCTGGAGCCGGCAGACGAGTTGGAGGAAATCGACGGATTGGAGGACATCGTCCCCGTCGATGACGACCGGGAAGCGCTCGCCGCCATACGCGACGAAGTGATGAGTCTCGCCGGATACGACGAACCGGAAATGATTTCCGGTGCGTTCGAACTGGAGCCCGATGAAGAACTTGAGGAAGAATTCGAAAACGAAGACGAATTCGTGGACCCTCCCGAGGAAGATCGGGACGACGAACGGGTAGAAACCCCGGCTGTCCTGACGGTCGTCGAAGCAACGCCCGTTGAGGACGCCGAGGACGAACCGGTTCACGTCGCCGAACCATCTCCCGTCATCGAAGAAGCTGTCCAGGAAGCTGTCGACGAACTGATCCTCGACTACACCGCACTCGATTTCGAGCTGCCCGGCGAGGAAATCCGCATGGTGGCGTGGCGCATCGACCGCGTCTGCCTCTTCCCGGGCCGGGATCTCGTCCGCCGCATGCCGCGCCCGAAACGCCGCAGGCGCCCGACAGGCAAACGCCCCGCCCGTTCCGGCGCCAAGATCACGCGTGGCAAGACGCCCACCACACGCCGCGCACAGAACACGCAAGGCAATCCCCGCCGCCCCGCGCCGCCGCGCAAACGGCAGCGCCGCAAGACGCAGAAGCGGTCCTTTCTGGAACGGGCGCTCGGGCTTTAAGCCACCCGATCAGACCTTCTCGATGATCATCGCGATGCCCTGCCCCACACCGATGCACATGGTGCAAAGGGCGAAACGTCCGTCGCGCTTGTGAAGCTCATGCGTAGCGGTCAGCACCAGCCGCGCACCACTCATGCCAAGCGGATGGCCCAGCGCGATGGCGCCGCCATTCGGGTTCACATGCTCCGCATCGTCCGGCAGTCCCAGATCGCGCATCACCGCAAGCCCCTGGCTCGCAAAGGCTTCGTTGAGTTCGATCACATCCATATCGGCAAGCGTCAGCCCGGTCTTTTCCAGCACCTTGCGGGTGGCAGGCGCCGGACCGATGCCCATGATGCGCGGCGGCACGCCCGCCGTCGCCATGGCGACGATCCGCGCGCGCGGCGTCAGCCCGTGAGCCTCCACCGCATTGCCCGATGCGACGATCATCGCGCAGGCGCCGTCATTCACACCCGATGCATTGCCCGCCGTGACCGACCCGCCCTCGCGGAACGGTGCGCGAAGTTTCCCGAGCGCTTCCAGCGTCGTCTCGGGCCGGGGATGTTCGTCCGTGTCGATCACCGTCTCTCCCTTGCGGGTGGAAATGGTGACGGGAACGATCTCTTCGGCCAGACGTCCGTTCTTCAACGCGACGCCTGCCTTCTGCTGGCTGCGCCAGGCGAAGGCATCCTGGTCTTCGCGGGAAATCTGGAAATCCTCAGCCACGTTCTCGGCCGTTTCCGGCATGCTGTCGACGCCATACTGGCTTTTCATCAGCGGATTGACGAAACGCCAGCCGATCGTCGTGTCGTAGATTTCGGCATTGCGATCATAGGCGCTGGTCGCCTTGCCCATCACGAAAGGCGCCCGCGACATGCTTTCCACGCCGCCCGCGATAACGAACTCTGCCTCACCGGATTTGATCGCCCGGCCCGCCGTACCGATCGCGTCCATGCCGGAACCGCAAAGCCGGTTCACCGTGGCGCCCGGCACCGCATCCGGCAGCCCCGCCAGCAGCGACGACATGCGCGCGACATTCCGGTTGTCCTCGCCGGCCTGGTTGGCGCAGCCAAAGATCACATCGTCCACACGCTCCCAGTTGACCGAAGGATTACGCTCCATCAGCGCCATCAGCGGGACCGCCCCCAGATCGTCCGCCCGCACGGGCGCAAGCGATCCGCCATACCGGCCGACCGGCGTGCGGGCTCCGTCACAAATGAAGGCTTCCTGAATCTGATGGGTCATGGCCGTCTCTCCGGGGGCGAAATTGAATCGATGGAGGCGGCAAACTAGCAGCTTTTGATGAGCTGCTCAGCTTGAACTTGCCTCTGCATCGCCTCCGGCCGGCCCGTGAAGGGCGGCGTCAGGCAGCCCCGGCCGAGGCCCTGAGCGGCTCCGTCGTGTTCAGACCCGTACCGCTGAGGCGGCCAAGCTGGTCCATGAGCGCTTCGAAATCTCCGCCCTTC
The DNA here is from genome assembly GCA_964434415.1 of uncultured Parvibaculum sp. Classification (GTDB taxonomy): domain Bacteria; phylum Pseudomonadota; class Alphaproteobacteria; order Parvibaculales; family Parvibaculaceae; genus Parvibaculum. The sequence continues at coordinate 5,315 of CAYSVF010000026.1, read as the reverse complement.
AGCGTGTCGTAGCTGGAAAGAAGCCCCTTCACGACCGTGGCCTGATACCGCGCCAGATCGAATGCGGAGACCGCCTTTTCGCGATGGAACGCATCCAGCATCACCCGAAAGGCAGGATAGAGCGCTTCGGGCATCCCGGCGCGGGCATAGACCGCGCGGAAGCCCAGCGCCCCCACATCGTGGATCAGACGCCAGATCCGCACCTCGGGCACATCCGTGAGCCGCGCCATGGAGGCTTCCACGAAACGCATCTCGCCCTGGCAGCCGAGACGCAGAATGAGGCTTCCCGTCAGCCGCTGGTTTTGGGCAAGCTGGTCCACGAGCCGGCGCATATCTGTGTCGCTCATGCGCGTGACGGCTTCCGCCGTGCTGCGCTCGCGCGCCTGCGCTTCCAGTATCCCGGCTGTGCGGGTGTCGAGAGAATGATTGTTGACCAGATAGTTCCGCAGGCTTTCGGAGACCTGCGAAATGAGTTTCTCGATCAGCAGCGGCGGCACGTCGCTGCGCGTAACGACCGGCTCCACGATCTCGCGGTCGTCCGGATATCGCTCGGCCAGCATCCCGGCGGCGGCTTCGTCGATGATGGCGCCTTCATTGGCGACCAGCGTCAGCACCGCGGTGCGGTCGCCCTGCGAGACGATGGCTTCCGAAACTGACGAATTGACCGACGGGCGGCTGGCAATGGCGCATTGCTTGGCCGGGCTGCCATAGGTCACGAGCCCGACCAGATCCTCATCGGAAAGGACCGGCGAATTTCTCAGAACGGGGATGGCGACTTCGTCGAGATCGCGCGCCAGCTCCAGCACGATGCCGCGCGGGGCGCCGGGCATATCTTTCAGGCTGTCGGACAACGCCTCACGGACGATGATCGCCACATCATGCACCAGATAACCGAGCACCTCGCGCGCCAGTTCGCGCTCGCGCGGCGACAGATCGACATTCTCGAACTGCTGCGCCACCTTTTCGGCCACCTCGGCACGCGCCGTGCCGGAGGGGTGCGCCATCAGACGCTGCACATCCTGTATGCTGAGTTTCCTACGCATTGCCCCGCCTTGAACCCGAATCTCAAGAAGCAACGGGCAAATCCCACCTCACCCGCCTGTATCTGCTTGATCAAATTAGGGGAAGATAATTAAGGACCGGTTTACGATGATATCCGCCCGAGCTTCCGGCGCCCGGGATCACCTTGCCCGCCAGCCGTTTTCGAGGCAGACGGCGACAAACCGGCGCTTTTGACTCCCCCCGCTTTTCATGGATGATCGCCGCAACCGGAAACACAATAAATCGGACGGGGAACCCTGATGCTGGAAGGTCTCAAAGTCATTGAAATGGCAACCTATATCGCTGCACCGGGTGCGGGCGGGATACTTGCCGACTGGGGAGCGGACGTCATCAAGATCGAGCCGCTGAACGGTTGCCCGATGCGCTACACCATGGCGAATGTCGGCGCGGACCATCTGAAAGGCAGCCCCATCTTCGATCTCGACAATCGCGGCAAGAAGGGGCTGGCCATCAATACCGCGACGCCGGAAGGCGTGGATGCGGTGAAACGGCTGGTCGAGGATGCCGACGTCTTCATCACCAATGTTCGGCCCGGCGGGCTGGAGCGCGCCAGTCTCGACTACGACTCCCTGAAAGAGATCAATCCGCGCCTCGTTTATGCCAGCGTCACCGGCTATGGGCTGGAAGGCCCAGACCGGGACCGCCCCGGCTTCGACATCGCCGCCTTCTATGCCCGTTCCGGCGTCGGCTGGCTGCAGACCGTCAAGGGCGGCGAACCCGTATCGCTGCGGACCGGCATCGGCGACCACACCACCAGCATGGCCACGGTCGGCGGTATCCTCGCCGCCATCTTCGAACGCCAGACCACCGGCAAAGGCCGCCTGGTGGAAGCCTCGCTTCTGCGCGCCGGCATCTATGCCGCCGGATCCGACACCGCCGTTCAATTGCGGTACGGCAAGCTCGGCTCCACCAAGACGCGCCATGAGGCCGTCCAGCCCATCTCCAATTTCTTCAAGACCAGGGACACCTGGATCGTGATCGTCCCACGTCAGAGTTCGACCGACTGGACCGCGATCTGCAAGGTGATCGGCCGCCCCGAACTCGAAACCGATCCCCGCTTCGACAATCCGAAGAACCGCCGTGCCAATGCCGCCGAGCTGGTGGATATCCTGGACGCCGCCTTCATCCAGCACGATCTGGACCATTGGCGCGAGAAGCTGGACGCCGAGGACATGATCTGGGCCCCGCTTCTGCGTCCCGCCGATGTCTTTGCCGATCCGCAGGCCAAGGCCGCGGGCGCCTATGTGGAAGTTCCGGAAGAAGGCGGCGGAGAGGGCACCTATCTGTCGCCCGCCTCCCCCATCCGCTTTCCCGGCGCCGATGACGGCCCCAAGGGGCCCGCGCCCGCGCTTGGCGAGCACACCATCGACACGCTGAAGGCCTCAGGCTTCAGCGATGAGGAAATCGAAGGGCTAAAAAAGGCCGGAGCGATCGGCTAGGCCGCTTTCTCGAACTGCGCGAGGCGGTCGACGGAGATACCCTCCTCAATCATGATCCGCCTCGCCGCCTCGGTGTCGGTAACCGCTTCCGCAACCTGGATCCCGGCTTGAGGTGTTCCCCGACGGATCAGCCGGTCGAGCTGGATCATGGCTCCTGTCGCGGTCAAATGGGTCTGGCCCTGCGAATCCGTGACGATCCAGCTCTCCCGCACCGGTCCGTCCACGCCCTCCCCTTCGATATCGATACGAACCCGATGCGCCCCGCCTTCTCCGGGATTATGCATCAGCCCATGCCGTACCTTGCGGAACCGCTCGCCACTGAAGAGCCCCCACAAACCGGAGCGCACAAGAAAACTTAGAAACGGACCGGAAGTTCGGTCGTCGAAACCGATACGCGCCGCCACGCTTCTCGCCCCTGTGAGGAAGGGTAACGTCATCTGATCCGGCGTATCGAAGCGATAGAGCGGAAAGCGCCCCACTCCCGGAAATTCTGTCTCCATACCCTTGCGAAAGGGATATGCCATCACCGCTCGCCCTTCCTCACGAACCTCGAAGGGAAGCGCCATACGGTCCATATATTCGACCGAATTGGGACCGGATTTATCCTTCGCCGCATAGAGGATGCCGACTTCGATCCGGTCGACCTGCCGGAAACCGGCTGCCATCTCACGCGCCAGTATGCCGATCGTCGCGGCCATCCAGGAAGAGGCGAAAACGACCGGCGCGCCGGAGGTATCTTCCATCGCCGCCCGCAGAATCGAACCTCGCATCCGTTCGGTCCAGCGCGTGATGTCGATATAGGGAATATGCGCGCGAATGGCGTCGAGCATCAGATTGTCATCGATGTCGTTGACGGCCGCGAGGACGAGGGTGGGCTGCCTTTCGAGACCGGCCAGCGGATCAGCGGAGGAAATATCCAGACGCACGGCCGCGGCACGGCCCAGCTCTTCGGCAAGATCCTCTCCCTCCAGCGGCGATCGCCCGCCCAGCAATATCTCGATTTCCGGATAGCGCTTTCTCAGAAGTCTGGCGATTTGCGAGCCGACGACGCCATAGCCGCCGGCAATGAGCACAGTTTCATTGGTCACTGGAATACCTGGTTGTAGAGGTGGATCAGAATGCAATGGAAGGACGGCGCCAAAGACGGTTCGCCGCGACCACCATCAGAACGACGCTCGCCGGCCCCCAGAACCATTGAAACGGTGGAACGGGCATGTGCGGGAGATAGGCCGTGGTCATCATGTCCCAACACCACATGCCCGCGAGGAAGCAGGCGAACCACGCCGCGATACGCCAGCGGCAGGTCCAGCTCAGCCAGGCTACGAGAAACCACCCCGTCCCCTCGATCCCGTTGGCAATCATGTGCAGAGGGATGATAGCCTCTGGCAATCCGGTTCGCTCGAAGAGACCCGCATGGAGGCCCGGTACATTTGCCCAGAATATGAAACCGATCAGGGTGAAGAACAGAGGCAATCCCCATTCGGACCTATGCGACCGATTCATGCTGCACCTCCCGGTAAAGCGCCCGTGCGCCCAGCAGCTCGATACCGACGAGCGCCGTTCCCCAAACAAGGAAATAGGGCGGCAAAGGCATCGGCAGGACGAATGTCGTGATGACGTCGAAAAAGAGAAGTCCAGCCAGGAACACCGCAATCCGCGCCGCGCCCTGCCGTCTGCCGGTCCACGAAAGCACGAATACAAGCAACCAGCCGAAAGCCTCTACGCCATTGGCCACGGCCTCCATGGTCGTCATCGCGGCGGGCAGGCCTGTGTGATCGAACTCGCCTGCCAAAATGGCCTGCACCGTCATGCTGTAATTCACGGCAAGAACAAGAAAGAAGAAACGCCAGAGAAGAAAAGGAACAAGGATCATAGGCACCCCCTAGAGCA
>CAYSVF010000026.1:0-914 GCA_964434415.1 uncultured Parvibaculum sp. | reverse complement strand
ATGGTCAGCGATGGGTCCACGCTGGGCGGCAGCGGAAAGACACTCGGATCGGCCACGTAAAGCCCCGGCACCTCATGTGCCTCATGCGTACTCGCAACAACCGAAGTCGCAGGATCGTCTCCCATACGCAGCGCACCGGCTGGATGCGGCGCACCGAACAGGATCGCACCGTTCTCCACATCGATTTCGTCGAGCAGCCCGATCTCGTTCGTGTCCCTGAGCCTGGTCCCGCGAATATCGGGCACCAGAACCTCCCGTGCACCGGAAGCAAAAAGCAGCATTGCCTGCTTCTTCATCGCATCGCGCACTTTCCGAATGTCGTCGCCGCGAAGCTTGTAGTGATATTCCGGCGAGCCCTCGGCGTTCAGACGCACTTCGCCGCCATGCTCATCGTCGATCCAGCTCACCGCGCCGCCTATCTGCGGCAGTTCCGCCATAAGCGATGCATGCGAACTGCCGAACCCAGGCAATGTTGCCGCCAGGAATTCCGGCTGGAGTTGATTGGGATGCAGCAGATAACCGCCTTCGCGATAAACACCGTCCTCATAACGGGCAAGGCGGAAATCGGATGTGCCGATAGCGGCGGGAATACTCTGCCACATATAAACCGGCTCATCGTAAAGCGCATAGAGATAGGGATTGGGGTTGGTGAAGAGGTTTTTTCCTGCCTGCCCGGAACCATTGGGAAGCCCCGCCTGGAGCCAGACGGCGGGCGAGCCGTACCCGCCTGCCGCCAGAACTACCGCCCGTGCCGTCACCTGCAGTGTCGCATCCGTCGGCTGCCCATTCGCGCTGTCGATAAAAACGGCTTGCACACCGCTCGCCCGGCCTGTCGCCATATCGCGGTCAATCGCGACGACTCGACAATCGGCATAAAGCCGCGCCCCGGCCTTCAGCGCCGCCGGAACATAGGT
>CAYSVF010000025.1:0-14034 GCA_964434415.1 uncultured Parvibaculum sp. | reverse complement strand
GCTTGGTCTCGCCTTCGCCGCCAACCATCAGGACCTCGGCCAGTTCGACCGTGGAGCCCGGCTCAGCGTCGAGCTTTTCGACCTGCAGGACGTCGTCTTTTGCGACTTTATACTGTTTGCCGCCGGTCCGGATGACTGCGAACATCGGAATACCACCATGTAAACGAAAAAGGCCGGGCAGGCGCTCAAGGAGCGTCCCGGGCCGAATTGGCGGGGAATATACAGGCCGGCCCTTATGTGTCAAGCCGAAGACGGGGCAAATCCGGCCCGATTGGCCGGGAAATCCTGCCCCGCGCGGGTTAGCGGTCCCGCCGGCCCCAGAGCGGGCTTGCCGTTCTCCAGGCGCAGAGCCCCAGAAAATAGAGGGATGCCGCCGTCCAGAGGCCGAAAATCCCGGGAAATGCGTTTGCCGGGGCGGTGGCGGCTGGGGTCGTGGCCACGAGCCAGAGGGTGAGCGCGGCCCAGAGTGCCGTCACAGCCAGCGTGAGGGGCCGCAGCATGACCACCCGGAAGGGATGGACGAACTTCGCCGGGATGAAGGTGAGGAGCCCCAGCAGGGCGACGATGACGAGATTGGTCCAGGGGCCCGTCTCGGCCAGCCAGAAACAGAGCACGACGAGATTCCAGGTCGCGGGAAAGCCGGAGAAATAATTGTCCCAGGTCTTCATTTCGCGGTTGCCGAAGCAATAGAGCGCACTCGTCATGATCCAGCCGGCGGCGGGGATCTCCCAGCCTGGCGGCACCAGGCCGAAGCGATAGATCATGAGGGCGGGGATCACCGTATAGGTCAGGTAATCGATCACATGGTCGAGAATCGCCCCGTCGAAGCGCGGTGCGAACTCGGTGACGCGCAGCTTGCGCGCCATCGGGCCGTCGAAGCCGTCAATGAGTAGGGAGACGCCGAGCCAGATCAGCGTCATGCGCGGATCGCCCGCGATGAGGGCGGCAATGGCCAGCAGCGCGGCGATGACTCCCGACGCGGTGAAGGCGTGGACGGCCCAGGCCGCGGCCACACGGGCCCTGTTCGATCCTTTCGGGTTTTCAGCTGTGTCGTCGTTCCGGTCCATCCGCCCCTCCGCCATGGGCGCCAGTGTAGCAGGCCGGACGCGATCTCCACAGGCATGTGCACAGGCAGGTAACGATAGTGCAATGCGGGGTTGTGCGGCAGGGCATCCCCGGTCTACATTCCGCGCCGTTTCCCGGATCGTGGCGGTTTCGTCACATCCGCAGCTGCGTCTGGAGAGGTGGCTGAGTGGTTGAAAGCGCCGCACTCGAAATGCGGTATAGGGGTAACTCTATCGGGGGTTCGAATCCCTCCCTCTCCGCCAGACTCTCGAGGACCGCTCTTTAGCGAGCCTGATGCTCGCTCCCGTCGGCTTCGAATTTCCGCTCCAGTTCGGCCACGCGCATGGCAAGCGCGCCATAGGCAGCCTGCAGGTCCTCCGCGTTTGCGCGCGCTTCGGCGGCGTGTAGCAACACTGCTTCCGCGTAGCGGTTGCTGTCATTGTCCGAGGCGTCGCCGTCCTTTCGGTCGGCAAGCAGGCCGGCGATTGCGATGCGCAATTCCTCGACCTGATTTTCGATGCGGTTCCTTTTCCGCCCACGGAGCAATCGTTTCAGTTTCCTGAGCATGCCGTCCTCCTCAGGACATTAGGTGCAGCCATTCGTCGGAATAGGGCGCTTCGATTTCGCCGAGCAGCATTCTCTCGCCTGTTGCCACGTCTATCACGGGGCAATCCCGGATCAATTCGAATCGATCACGGCCGCCCACATGGCTGAGGTGCCCTTCCTTGTCCCGGCTGTCTCGGTGTCGGGAGGGATAGGCCCGAAGATTTTCGAGCCGCTCCAGAACCGGCGCGGCGAGGTCTTCGCGCACGAAAAAGGCATTGATGCCGGTCGAAGTTGTGCCCACGAAACGGTAGCCCTTTTCCGTGGCAAGCTGCTTCAGCGCGGCGATTGAAGCGCCGAAACAAAGCCCGCTCCAATGGGCGTCGAAACGCTGGAAAGCCGGATCATAGGGCACGGTTACAGGCCTCGTATCGCCAAGGATCGGGTTTACTTCACAGGAGACGATAGCGGGGTCCAGGCCCTTGATCGCCTTCCAGACCCAATAGTCGTTTCCGTCGATATCAACGGACAGGAGGCCGAGCGGCCCTTTCATATTCTCCGAAGCGATAAGCTCGTTGATGTTTTCGGCGGTAATGAAAGCGGTTTTCGCCGTGATGTCGTGGCGCCAGAAAATTTCGTCGCGACGCAACGCGTCCATGTTCTCCGCCGAGCCGTCCATCACCAGGCCGCGCCAGTTGCGGTTCAGAGTTAGGAAACGGCAATTGGCCTCGCGGAAATCCTCAACGCCGAACTCGATAAAGCGATGATTGGGCACGGCAACCGTCGACACAAGCCAGTCGATGATGCCGTCTTCTCCCCATTGTGAGAAAACGCGGAACTCGGCATCGGTGAGATCGTTCAGCTGCATCTCGGCGGTCAGCTGTCGGGAAGCGATACGGCCCTGCAGCAGCATCGCCTGTTCCCACCGCCTGTCGATATGAGTGCGGCTGGCGGCAGCAGACACTTTCTTCGCCCTGCGCCGGGCGCGCCGCGTGTCCTTGTCGTGCCGGAGCCAGTCAAACATCCCACTCATCCTTCCATCGCCCCTGCTTCGGCTCGGTCGCCGGCTCATTTTCGGCTCTTGCCAGCTCGCTGCGCAGCTTTTCCGCCGGCTGCCGGCTCGGCTTGAACGCCCATCTTGGATCGATCGTCAGATTGGCTTCGACCTCTTTTCTCGCAAAATCTATCAGTTCCCGGGTCCATCCATAACGGTGCCCTGTGTAGAGGAGCGATGTGGCGGCATCGAGATACCGATACCTGGACAGAAGAGCGTTTCCGATAGTCCCAAAATAAAGGTCGAAACGCACCGGAATGCGGCTGTCGAAGGTGGGCATGGCCGCGGCGATGCCATGGCGACAGGTTTCCGCAATGCATTCTGCGATATGTTGCGGCCTTTCATCGGTCATTTCGAGAATGGTGCGGTCTTCAATCCCGAAATACTCGAAATCATGCGCGAAAGAGGCATAAACCGATGTCGATGCCTTGAGCAGGATGATCATGTCGATATCGGCCGACGCGGTTGAGGAAGCCGCGACCGTTCCGCCGCTACCGGCGCCGACGAACAGTTTGCAGTGGTGGGTGAGATGGGCCGTTTCGCGCAAAGAGAGCGAACCTGCGTAGCGTGATCGCTTGTCTCTCAGTTTCATCGGGAGATGCGTCGAGAAAACACAGATAGCGTTCGGCAGAATCTTGTAGAGGCAGGCGGCTATCTCCTGCGCCGTATCCGGCGTGACGAACGATTGCCCGCTCTGCGCTGCACACTCGAAAAGAATGACATGCTCCGCCTCGTGGAGGTTGGCGTCCCGTGCAAAGCGCTCGACATTGGCGATCTCTTCTTCGGTCAGGGAAATCACATTCTCGATCGGAACGGTGATGGGGCGTCCATAGGACCGCAAAATGCTTGGGCGGACAGTGCCGTCGTAGTTTTGAAAATTTGCAGGCGCTATTTGGGGGAGAAGCACATGATCGAAATCTCCCAGCTTGTAGCGATGCACTGCTTCATGTTCGAAGACGGGCCACATTTCGGCCATGCGGTCGCGGTTGCGGATCGGGATTTCCCAGATTTCGTCGATATGCGGATTGTTCCGAATCGAGTCTACGCAATGGCTGGAAATTGCCCATGTGATATGGGCGTCGGGATGATCGGCCCGAAGTTGCCGTGCGAGAATGGTGGCGTAGAAACAGTCGCCATTCGCGCTCAGCTGCCCCAATAAAATACTGTCCATGCCTAGCCCTGTTCCGTTTGCAGCGCCGGGGCCAGCATGGTGTTCACGATGTCGATGAAATCCTTTTCGGGGCGTCTTCCGATCGCCTTTTCCAGACGGTCGAGTGAGACGCGGAATTCCGGCCCCGGTTCGATCCCGGACAATGTTTCGTTCAGATGGCGCGTGTAATCCAGGCCGTGGCTCTGAAACAGGTCGCGGACTGCATCGCGGGCCAGAACGGTGTTGCCGGAGGCCATCACGAATTCCGCCTCATCCGATTGTTCCGCGATATCGGCCGAAAGCGACATGAGTTCATCGGCTGCACTCCAGTCGATGCGGAAATCGAGCGTCTTGATGTCTGTTCTGGCGGCGGGGTCGTCCAGTGCTGCGGTGAGTGCGGCCGCGATAAGCTGGATGAGGAAGCCCGGCGGGCGGCGCTCCGATTCATGGTTGAAAAAGATCAGGTTTGTGGCCGCGATCGCGTGGTTCGCACGGTATTGGAGGATGAGGTCCCGCGCAGCCATCTTCCCGGTGCTGTAGAGGCAGGTGGCTTTCTTTTCCGTTTCTTCGTCGATGACGCCATGCAGAGGCGCGGGCAGCACTTTCGACGAACCGGCATATATGATGCGCATGGCGGGGTTGTGGAGGCGCGCCTGTTCCAGCAGCACATGCAGCGTGGAGACGTTCACCGACAGCATCTCCCGCCAGACAGGCTCGTACTGAAAGCCCGAGGGGCCGTGCACCGCTGCAAAATGGAAGGCGTAGTCGGGCGCAAGTCGGGCGACGAGGGGTGCCAGCCCTTCCGCGTCTCTCAGGTCGTGGCAGCAATAGGTGAAGCCGTTCCCTTCGGTCAGGTAACGGCTTTGGTCTCCGCGTCCCACGCCCACGACTTCATGTCCCCGGCGAAGCAGGTCTTCGGCGAGATAGGATCCGTCTTGGCCGTTTACGCCGAGGACCAGTGAGCGTGGCATCTTGTCCCGGGTCTAGCTGATCAGAAGGTTGGTGAGATGTTCCGTGCTTCGGGCGGCTTCTGCAAGGGCTTCTTCGTAATTGTCCTTGCTGACGACTGAAACCTGCGGAAGCGGGAAAATCATCCTTGTGCCCGAAAAAATGATGTCTTTTTCCCGTTCCAAGAACTCCTTTTTGAAGTGCCACGGGAGAACGAGGTAATAGTCGGGCTTCGCGGCGCGCGAATCCTCTTCCGATACGATCGGAATATCGGTGCCCAGCGTTTTGGAGCCTGCTTTTTCCGGATTGCGATCGGAAGCGCAGTCCACCATGACGCGATTGATGCCGTACCACTGCAAGAGCACATTGCCCTTGGTGGAGGCGCCATAGATATGGACCCTCTCGTTCCGTGCGCGAATGTCGAACAGGATGGCGTTGAGCTCTTCTTTCAGCTCGTCGATCCGCGCCTGGAAGGAGACATAGGGTTTGTTGGTGTCGAGTTCCATTTCGAACTCGCGGATACGAAGGCTCTGAATGAGTGCCCGGTCATCCGTTGTGCCGTAGCTGAGGTTGGAAGCGGGGCAGGCATAGCAGCGGATGCTGCCGCCGTTCACATCGTTGATCTCGACCTTGAAGATGCGCAGGCCGGCATCGGCTGCGATCTTCTCTAGGACGGCGAGGCTGTAATATTCGAGATGTTCGTGGCAGATGGTGTCGAATGAATTCTGCAGCAGCATGAGCGGCAAATAGGACATCTCGAACACCCACACGCCGGATTCGCTCAACAGCTCGGCGATGCTTCGGGCAAAATCTCCCGGCGATTCCAGGTCGTAGAACATGGCAATCGACGTCACGATGTCGAACTTGCCTTTGGGCAGAACCTGCGCGGTTTCCTCCGACGGGAAGATCGTGTTGACGACCGTGACCTCGGGGCCGATTTCTCTGGCGATGTCGGAGGGGTCCACACCGTATTTGGTCACGCCTTCGGGGTAGCGGTTAAGAAGAGTGCCGTCATTGCAGCCGATATCGAGGACGGTCGGATCGTCCTTCTCAACGATTTCCATGGCTGCGTCCACGATGCCCGCCAGATGATTGCGCATCGTGGCGTTTGTTCCGGAGCGATACCAGTAGTTCGAATAGAGAATTTCGGGCGGGAAGGAGTGGGCCAGTTGCAGAAGGCCGCATCCATCTTCATTCTTGGTCACGTCGCAACGCACCAGCTCCGTGGGCAGCTTCCGCATCGGCGGCATCGTGACGCCGGGCTTTACGAAAGACCCCTGCAAGAACTGAGCCCCAAGGTCGATGACGGGGGTGAGGTTCGGTGACCCGCAAACACGGCAAGTCTGGCGATAGCGCGGGTGCATGTCTTCTTTCCTCCGAGGGCGCTGCCGGCGTTGTTAAGAGCTGTTGGGCCGGCCATCGATACTTTACAGGCGTGAATTGAGCTAGAACTTTCAGGTCTGTAGCGCGGCTGTCAAGCAATTGGGCGGAAATCTCCCGAGAGTGTCGGGCATGCACCGTCCGGAAAGGTCTTTTACCATCCGAGTCGCGACAAAACAGCGGTTGTTGGAGGGATCGGGATCAGGATGACGGACAAATCGGCAAGGGCGATCATCGTTACCGGAGCGGCGCATGGTATCGGGCGTGCGATCGTGTTGCGCTGCCTTCGTGAGGATATGGCAGTCATTGCAGTGGATGTGAGCGCCCAAGGGCTGGAAAACCTTGCGTTCGAGGCTGAGGCGGGAGAGAGCCTCATGACGCTTGCCGGCGATGTGGCCGCGGAGGAGACCGCTCAGGCTGCCGTTTCCATGGCGGTTGAGCGTTTGGGGCGGCTCGACGGCATCGTTTCGAGCGCCGGTATCATGCAGCGCGCGCCGCTTGCCGGGACGAGCCCGTCGGACTGGCAGCGGGTTCTGGAGGTCAATCTGACCGCCGCCTTCCTGCTGGCTCGGGCGGGTGAGGCGGCGTTGCGCGCCTCGAAGGGGGCGATGGTGCTGATGGCCTCCACGCGGGCGCTGATGTCGGAACCGGACACATTCGCCTATTCGGCCTCCAAGGGCGGGCTTGTGGCTCTTGCGCATTCGCTGGCGGCGAGCCTTGCGCCCGATGTACGGGTGAATGCAATCAGCCCCGGCTGGATCCACACTCATGAAGAAGTGTTGAGCGAGGCGGACCACACGCAGCACCTGACAGGCCGTGTCGGCACGGCGGAAGATGTAGCGGAGCTTGCCTTCTACCTGCTGGACGGCGCGCGCTCCGGCTTCATGACCGGCGCCAATCTCGTGCTCGATGGCGGTATGACGCGCAAGATGATCTACGAGGAATAGGGCGCTCGCAGCGTCAGCTTTGCGTCAGGCCTTGTCCGCCGGTTTCAGTGCGTTCAGCATGTCCATCGGCAGCGGGAACATGATGGTGTTGGTCTTGTCGCCCGCGATGTCGTGCAGCGCGGCGAAATAGCGAAGCTGCATTGCGGCGGGTTCCGTCGCCAGCTGGCGGCCGGCTTCCACGAGTTTTTCGGCAGCCTGCTGTTCGCCTTCGGCATTGATGATCTTGGCGCGGCGATAGCGTTCGGCTTCGGCCTGGCGGGCGATGGCGCGGATCATGCTCTCGTCGATATCGACATGCTTGATCTCGACATTGGCGACCTTGATGCCCCAGGCGTCGGTCTGTTCGTCGAGGATCGACTGCACGTCCGCATTGAGCTTGTCGCGTTCGGCGAGCATTTCGTCGAGTTCGTGTTTGCCGAGCACGGAGCGCAGCGTGGTCTGGGCAAGCTGGCTGACCGCCGCCATATAATCCTCGACATTTAGGATCGCCTTGTTCGGCTCCAGGATACGGTAATAGAGGACCGCGTTCACCTTCACCGACACGTTGTCGCGGGAAATCACGTCCTGGCTCGGCACATCCACCACGAAGGTGCGCAGGTCGGTCCGCACCATTTGCTGGATGACGGGGATCAGGATCATGAAGCCCGGCCCGGCGACGCGCGAATAGCGCCCGAGCGTGAAGACGACGCCGCGTTCATACTCGCGCAGAATGCGGATCGCCGAGGCGAGGAAGATCACCAGCGCAAAAAGAATGAAGGCGATGAATGCGAAGTTCATGAGAGGCTCCTAACCTTGCGGGTCGCCGAGGATGAGGGTGAGGCCGTCGAGATCGGCCACGAGCGTTTCGTCGCCGGGCTTGAGGTCGCGGGGGCCGCGCGCGTGCCAGCGTTCGCTCCGGGCGAGAACATATCCCTCGCCCTCGCGCCATTCGATGACGCGCGCCCTGGCGCCGGTCATGCCCTCGCGGCCCGTGGTGACGCGGCGGCGCTGTTCGCGCCAGACATAGCCGAGCAGCAGGATGAGCAGGAGGCCGGTCACGATGGTGGTGATGGCGATGACCGACCATGAAAGCTGGAACTCCGGCGCGTCGCTGTCCACCAGCATGGTCGCGCCGATGACGAAGGCGATAAGCCCGCCAAGCCCGAGCGCGCCGAAAGTGGGCGTGACGGCTTCGGCGACCATCAGCCCGATGCCGAGCGCGAGAAGCGCAAGCCCCGCATAGTCGAGCGGGAGCTGGTTCAGCGCATAAAAGCCCAGCACGAGGCAGATCGACCCGATGATGCCGGGGCCGAAACTGCCCGGATTGGAAAACTCGAAGATCAGGCCGTAAATGCCGATCATCATCAGCACGAAGGCGACATTGGGGTGACTGATGAGGGAGAGCAGCTTCGTCAGGAAACCAGGCTCGATGGTCCGCACGATGAGCCCTTTGGTTTCGAGCGTCACCTTGCCCTCGCCGGTCACCACTTCGCGCCCGTCGGCCTTTTCCAGCAGCTCGCCGATATTGCCTGCGAGCAGCTCGACGACATTCTGTTTCACGGCGTCGCTCGCCGTCAGGCTCGCGCCGTCGCGCACGGCTTCTTCCGCCCAATCGGCGTTGCGGCCGTGCAGTTCGGCAAGGCCGCGAATGAGCGCGACGGCGTCATTGACGATCTTGTGTTCCATCGCCGTGCCGCCGGACGGTGCCTTGCCGCCATCGGCGTCTTTGCTGTCGGGCGTCTTGTCGCCTTCCCCCAGTCCGGGCAGGCCGCCGCCGCCCATCTGAACGGGCGTTGCCGCGCCGAGATTGCTGCCCGGCGCCATGGCGGCGAGGCTTGTCGCATACATGATGTAGGTGCCGGCGCTGGCCGCATGGGCGCCCGCGGGTGCGACATAGCCGATGATGGGGATATCGGCGGTGGTGATGAGCGAAATGATATCCCGCGTGGAATCGACCAGACCGCCAGGCGTGTTGATGCGCAGGATGAGGATGTCGGCGCGTTCGGCTTCCGCGGTTTCGATGGCCTCGCCGATCTGCTTCACCGTGGCGGGGCCGATGGCGCCGGTAATGTCGGAAAGGGCGGCGATGCCGCTTCGCTGCTGCGCGGCACCAGGGGCGACCATCCAGAAAAGGAGGCCCGCCAGCGCCAGACAGGCGGCGAAAAGTATGCGCAGCGTTACGGAGCCGGGTTTCACCTTCTTCCTCCCTTTGCCCATAAGTCTGCCAGAGGGATGCGACAACACCAAGGCTTTCCGGGCGTTGCAGGCGCTGTCCCTTGCGGGCGGTTTCTCGCTTCTTACGTGAGACTAGGGGCAGGATTCCGGGCAACCAGAAAAAGGAGCCTCTCAAATGTCTGACAGTGTCTACAAAATCGAGGAAATCGTCGGCACCTCGCCCAAGGGCCAGGACGCGGCCATCGAAAACGCGATCGAACGGGCGACGAAGACCCTGCGCAATCTTCGGTGGTTCGAAGTGGTGGAATCGCGCGGCCATATCGAAGACGGCAAGATCGGCCATTATCAGGTTCGCCTGAAAGTCGCCTTCACGCTCGATTGATCCGTTTTCAGGGTGCGGCGGGTCGCCGCGCCCGTCTCCATCTTTACGGGACTTTCCGGCAGCAGACCGGGGCGGCAATGCCTTCCTGCGATAATCCCCTCATCGGCCATTGTGGCCATGGGGCCTGCTAGGGATATGCTCGGGAGGCGGCGAGCATAAAACCGTCATCCCTCTGTCGATACTGCTGCCTATGAGCGTTCGTAAAAAGTCCGGCGGTGCGACACCGTCCGATGTCCCGCCCTTTCCTGCGCGTGTGGGCCTGCGCCATGGCGCGGTGCCGGGGCGGGCGCGGTACTCTGTGGACGGTCTTTACCGCTCCGCCGTCACGCGGGCAAAGCTGCAACACGGGCTGACCGGCGATCCGCAGGTGACACGCGCCCGCATCGACCTCAGGACGGGCAATCTGCTGGTGGAGTTCGACCGGGCGCTGAGCCATGAGGAAATGGCCTGGCGTATCGACGGGCTGCTGGACGGCAAGGACATGGCGTCGGACGTCGCGAAAAATCCGGCCTCTCCCCGACAGAACAAGCCGGCCCGGAAAAATCCGGCGCCGGGCACGCATGAGCCGTCATCGGCCTCAATGCCCCGTGTTGCAGCGGGTTGGCATACCATTTCTCTGGAAGAAGCGCTTGCCGCGGTCGCCGCCCGTCGCGAAGGGCTGGGCGTGGAAGAGGCCGCGTCGCGCCTGCGCGAACATGGTCCCAATGAACTGCCTGTCGGCGAGCCGCGCTCGGACCTCGCGCTCTTCCTCGATCAGTTCAAGAGCCTGCCGGTCGCCATGCTGGGCGGTTCCGCGGTCATGTCGTTAGCAACCGGCAGTCCGCTCGATGCGCTGGTGACGTTGGGCGTCGTCGGGGCCAATGGCGGCGTCGGCTATGCGATGGAGTCGGGCGCGGAAAAGACGATCCGCGACATTACCGGCCATGGCGAGCATCGCGTGCTTGTCCGGCGCGAAGGCGCGGTACACGACATCGCTTCTCGCGAGGTCGTGCCCGGCGATATCGTCGTGCTTACGCCCGGCGCCTTTATCGAGGCCGATGCGCGCATCATCGAGGCGATCGGGCTGACGGTGGACGAGTCCTCGCTGACGGGCGAAAGCGTGCCCGTGCCCAAACATGCGGGGACGCTGGACGACCGCGACGCGCCGCTCGGCGAGCGCGCCAATTGCATTTTTCGCGGCACTATCGTCGATGGCGGCAGCGGGCTCGCCGTCGTCATGGCGACAGGTGTCGAAACGGAAATCGGACGTATCCAGGCGCTGACCGGCGAGGCGCGCCCGCCTCAGACCCCCATCGAGCGCGAGCTGGACCGGATGGGGCGGCATCTCGTCTATCTCTCGCTCGGGGTGTGCGGCGGCGTGTTCGCGCTGGGTGTGGCGCGCGGTCTCGGCACCGTGCCGATGCTCAAAAGCGCGGTCGCGCTGGCGGTCGCCGCGGTGCCGGAAGGGCTACCTGCCATCGCTACCAGCACGCTGGCGCTCGGCCTTGGGGAACTGAAAAAGAAGAATGTGCTGGTACGCCGTCTGGAGGCGGTCGAAGGGCTCGGTTCCCTCAACGTGCTCTGCTTCGACAAGACGGGCACGCTCACCCAGAACAGGATGACGGTGGAAAGTCTGCTTGTGGGCGCGGAGACGGTTCATCTCGGGGTGGACGGGTTCGGCACGGAAGACGGTCATGCCGATCTCACACGCCATGAAATGAAGAAGTTTCTGGAAGTCGCGGCGCTCTGTTCGGAGGTCAGGATCGAGCAGAACGGCAACGGTCCCCTGTTTCACGGGTCGCCCACGGAAGTGGCGCTTGTCGACCTCGCCGCGCGCGGCGGTGTCGATGTCGCCGCGGTTCGAAACGATAATCCCGCGGATCGTATCGTCTATCGCACCGAGCAGCGCAAGTTCATGGTCTCGCGCCATCATCGCATTTCGGAAGAAAAGATCTCTCTGGCGGTGAAGGGCAGTCCCGATCAGGTGTTACAGCATTGCCGCGTCATGGAAGTGGATGGCGTTCTCGACGCGATCGACGACGCGGCGCGGGCGCGGATCGTTACGGAGAATGAAAGGCTCGGCGGCGAAGGCCTGCGCGTGCTCGGGCTTGCCTATAGTCATGACCCGGAGAACGATCCGGACGATCCGAAAGACCTCATCTGGCTTGGTCTTGTTGCAATGAAGGATCCGTTGCGGGGCGGCATGGCCGATCTGATGGCCGAGTTTCACAAGGCGGGTATCCGTACCGTGATGATTACGGGCGACCAGCCGGCAACAGCCAATGCCATTGCGCGCGAAGTCGGCCTGGGGGGCGACGCGGCGCCGGTCGTCGTCGATGCGGCGAAGCTCGACGGCCTTTCGTCGGCAGAGTTCCGCAGGACGATCGCGAGCGGTAATGTGTTTGCGCGGGTAAGCCCGGCGCGAAAGCTGGAAATCATCCGGGCCCTTCAGGAAACGGGCATGCGTGTCGGCATGACGGGCGACGGCATCAATGACGGCCCGGCGCTTCGGGCCGCCGATGTCGGGATTGCCATGGGGCAGGGCGGTGCGCAGTCGGCGCAGGATGTCGCCGATGTCGTCATTCGCGACGACGACCTCACCACGCTGGGGGCGGGCATCGCGCAGGGGCGTGCGACTTATGCGAATATCCGCAAGGCAATTCATTTTCTGCTGGCGACGAATCTTTCGGAGATCGCGGTGATCGCGGCGGAAACGATGTCGCCGGGCGACCAGCTCGAATCGCCCATGGAAATGTTTTGGATCAATCTGGTGACGGACGTGCTGCCGGCGCTGGGTCTCGCGCTGGAAGAGCCGGAGCAGGGCATCATGTCGGTGCCGCCGCGCGATCCCGACGCGCCGATGTTCACATCGGACTATTACAAGATGCTGGCCAGCGAGGCGGGGATCATTTCCGCCGCGTCGCTTGCCGCGCATGGCTACGGATTGCTGCGCTACGGGCCGGGGCCGCGCACGCGCAGCCTGACCTTTTCCACGCTGGTCGGCGCCCAGCTTCTTCATGCGCTTTCCTGCCGGCACGACCGGTTCCACGGGCTCTCCGGCGGCGAGCTCTTCGGCAACAAATATCTGAACGGCACGCTCGCGGCGGCGGGCGCGCTTCAGGTGCTGCCGCTGGCCTGGCCGCCGCTGCGCCGCCTGCTCGGCCTTGCGCCTATCGGGATATCGGACGGGCTCGTCATCGGTGGCAGCATGCTCGCTTCGTTCGCAGGCAATGAATATCTGCTGGCGCGGCGCACGATGAAAGATGCCGCGTCGCAACCTGTCTCCTGACCCCGCCATGACGCCGGAAGCTATTCCCCCGGCGCGCCCTTGCCGGTCTCGCCTTCGAAGGATGCCGAGCGAAGAGAGTTCAGCGCGTACCACAGGGCGGAGAAGGCAGGCATGGCGATGCGCCCGCGCGCGAGCTGTACCACCGCGACCAGAGAGAAAAAGAGGAACATGGCGGTGTTCACATCGAACGAGCCCGACGAATTGCGACGGAGCATCGTCTCGAGATCGCGCATTCGTTCGCGCAAACCCGTCATGGCGTCGGGGGCCGGTCCGGGCTCTTCCAGAACGAATAGCCCCGCCTCGATGGCGCCCTTGCCGATCTTGCCGAAATCGCCCTGATACCGGATGAGAAGGCCCGCCGTCAGCGGATTGGCCTCGACCGAATAGACGCCTGGCAGATCGATCATCGCATGGGCGAGTTTTTCGAGCGCCTCGCGTTGGCGCCGCAGAGCGGGCACGCGGATGCGAGCACGCTCTTGCGTCAAATGTTCGAGATTTGCAGAAGGCGGCGGCGGGGCGGTGCGTTTCGTCGCGCGGCGCTTCGTGGCGGGTTTGCGCGCCGTCGCGCTTTTGGCGGTTGTCTTCCGGCCGGTCTTCTTTTGCAGGCCGTCGTCTTTCTTCGCGGGCATATCAGCCCTCGCTGGACGGGTTGCGGCTTTCGGCGAGTTCGGCTTCCGCCTCGGCATAGGCGTCTTCCACGATTTCCATGAATTCGGCGAAGCTCTCGCCTGCGCGTTCGGCGAGAATGACCGCCGTCCTGGTTGCGGTCTTGGCCGCCGGTTTGGCGGCGCGCAGCAGGGCGGGGGCGATGACGGGGCCGAAGACGAGCGCGCCGGCGGCTGTTGCGCCAAGGGCTGCCAGACCGAATGTGAGGCGTACAGACAAACCAATCTCCCGCTTTTGCGCAGCTTTCAGTCAAAGTCCGAAAGGCAAGTGTGCTTTGTCATTGTGACGGGCACAACCGCAAACGTGCCATGGCGATTGAGACAAAAAAGGAGTGCTCTTGAAAAGAGCGCTCCCCGGATCCTTTGCCGCAATGTCGGCCGCTTCGATCAGCTTTCGACCTTGTGACCGGCTTTCTTCCAGGCGTCGATGCCGCCTTCCAGATAGAAGCCTTCGCAGCCGCCGGCGCAGCTTGAAAGG